>CAZKSP010000221.1:0-4978 GCA_964555385.1 uncultured Chitinophagaceae bacterium | reverse complement strand
CTTGGCGATCGCAGTCCTCCGGCGCTTGAGCCGCAAGAGGCCCAGGCAACAATCAGGTCAGTCGGCCATCGCTTCGCGAAGATAGGCAGCCGGCTCGAAGTCTTCGATCACCACCGTGGTCTCACCGTCTCGCAGCATCCGCGCCTGGCGGACGTGAATTTCAGGTGTTTTTGTCGGGGAGAACAGAATGTCATCGTGGGTGGCATTGAGCCGGTGCTTAAACAGCTTTGGTGTCAGGTGGCCGCCGAGGTGGTCACTGCGGCCGGTGGCCACATGCAGTGTGCCAAGAACCTTTTCGTCCTGAATGTCGCGGCCCGAAACTGGCAGGTCCTGCGTGCCAAAACCGAGCTCCCCCAGTTCACCGGTCACCGGATCAGTCACGAGCTTTTCGTTATAGGCGGCAATTAAGTCGGCATCGCCCTTGACCAGAGTCGCCTTGTGAATCCTGCCATCGGCAACGTCCATGACCGCCAGGGTGCCATCTTCGAACCGCATCGGGAACTGGCCCTCGGCACCGGTTGGCACAAAATAAACTTCGCCGGCCGGCAGGTTGGCGATGTCGGGATCGCGGCCGAGGCAGAGCCCGTGACTTTTTTGGGCTTCCTGGCCACCGCAGAGCAGCTTCAGTTGCAGCTTTTGCTTGCCCAGTTCAAAGTCGATTTCAAAGGCGTCAGCCTTCGTCAACGCCAGCCGCAGTTTCTCGGCCTCGGCACTTACCTCGCGGTAGTCGACCGCCAGCCCCGTCGCCAAAATGATGTCGTTGAGCCCGTGCAGGGTTGCGCCGCGAAAGCCGTACTGTTTGGCAAAGGCCGTCAGCGGTGCGGTGGCGGAGTAGGTAGAGATGCACAGGATCAGGTCATAGTTGGGATAGACATCTTGCTCGAGCGAGACGGTCTTTCCATCGGCGTTGACCGCCGCATCCGGCAGATCGAGATTGCTGCCCCCGGTCGTTTCATAGGCAAACATCTCGCCGCCTGTCAGCCCCAGTGCGTCGGCGACGCCGTCCCGCAGGCCTTCGTAGAAGACTTCGTAAGCCTTTCGCTGAACCGTCAGGTCAGCAGCAGCTAGAAAGCCAAAGTCCTTCATTTGGCTGGTGTCATCGAGATCAATCAGGATTGCCACGCGGCAACCCTCAATCGGCTCAAAGACGGTCGCCAGCAGTCGGCTGAGGTCAAAGGCGGGAAAATCGGCAATCGCCCGCCGGGCGATCGGGTCGGTCTTGATTGTTGCTGTGCTCATACCATTTTTATAGCAAATGAGTTCCCGTGCGTCCGCGAAAATTTTGCTGGCATTCAGTCGCCAGCAAAACCCCAAATAAAAATCACATATGCCGCACGCCACTGTTACGAATTCCACCGCCGGAGATGCCCTTCAGCAGCTGCCTGTGGCAGCTGTGCTCACGAAGGTAGTTGCTGCGTCACGGCACGGTCCGGTGGTACTGACAGCACCGCCGGGTTCCGGCAAGACGATGCTTGTGCCTGCAGCGATTCACGATGACATTGCCAGTGACGGCCGTCTCATTTTGTTACAGCCGCGTCGGTTGCCGGCCCGATCAATTGCCGGGCAGATTGCTCGCTTGCGGGGCGGACGACTTGGTGAGGAGGTCGGGTATCAGGTTCGGTTTGACAGCCTCGTTAGTCGGCAAACTACGCTCCTCGTTGAGACCACTGGCATTTTGCTGCGACGACTGCTTGATGACGTGACGCTCGAAGGCGTCTCGGCAGTGGTACTCGATGAGTTCCATGAGCGGTCAGTCGAGATGGACCTCATCCTCGGCATGCTAATCAGGCTGCGGCAGACGGTGCGACCAGACCTGCGGGTGATCGTTATGAGTGCCACTCTCGATACTGGCCCAGTTTCCGCCCGGCTTGGGAATGCTCAAGTCGTGACCGCAGCGGGACGACCTTTCCCGGTTGAGGTCAGGTTTTCGCGACATGGCCGCCGACCGACACTCGCCCGGGATCTACCCGAGGCGATTGGCCGTATCGTCCCGGAGGCACTGCGTCAGACCGCTGGCCACCTGCTGGTCTTTCTTCCCGGTGTCGGGGAGATCCATGCCACTGCCCGGCAGCTCGAGCCACTTGCCCGACAGTATGGCCACCTGATTGTGCCGTTGTTCGGTGACCTGCCACCGGAACGACAGGACGATGCTCTGACCGAGACCGGCCAACGCAAACTTATTCTTTCCACCAATATCGCAGAAACATCGCTGACGATTCCCGGTGTAACGGCAGTGATCGACAGCGGCATGGCCAGGCAGCAACAGCTGACACCGGCGACGGGTTTGCCCCAACTGGTGACGGTGCCTATTTCTCAGGCGGCGGCGGAGCAGCGTGCCGGACGGGCTGGACGCACCGGCCCGGGCATCTGCTGGCGGCTCTGGGACGAGGCGAGTCACCGCCAGCGGCCAAATGCCGAAACCCCTGAGATCCTGCGGGGTGATCTTTGCCGCCCGCTGCTGACCCTTGCCGCCCTTGGCGAAGCTGAAGACTTTCCCTGGCTCGATCCGCCACCGGCCGAGACCGCCCGGCGGGATCGAACCACGTTAATTGAACTTGGCTGTCTGCAGCCCGCCGCCGACAAGATGCTGGTGACCTCACTGGGTCAAGAGGTTGCCAGCCTGCCAGTTCATCCCCGCCTGGCCAGCTTCCTGCTGGCAGCCGCTGAACGGGGTGTGCTCCGCGAAGCGGCCTTGGCGGCAGCGTTGCTTTCGGAACGCGATCCATTTCGGGCGGGTGGCAACCGGGCTGGCGGCCCCCGCGACCATCAACACCGCCGCAGTCGCTGCGATCTGCTCGACCGCGTGCTGGCCCTTCAGCATTTTCATGCCACCGGCAACGAGACGGGGGTGCCGGGCCTGCCACCGCTGCACCCGGGGGCGGCCCGGGGGCTGCTACGAACTGCCGAACAACTCTACCGTTTGGCAGCCGCTGGAGCCGGCAACCGCGCCGCCGACGTCGAAGCGGCCTTTCGTGAGAGCCTGTTGCTGACGTTTCCCGACCGGCTCTGTCGACTGCGGCCGGGTTCAAACGACCGCGGCACCATGGTTGGCGGCCGTGGCGTGCGACTCGACAAGGGCAGTCAGGTTCGGCAGGAGCCGTTTTTTCTGGCCCTCGATGTCGACGATGCCGCCTCCGAGGTGCGGGTGCGGATGGCTTCTGTGGTCGAGTCAGCGTGGCTGCGGCGGGATGACATTGCCGCCGGCCGACTCACGAGTCGGGACGAACTCTTCTTCAACCCGACACGGAAGCAGGTTGAGTCCCGTCGCCGAGTCCGTTGGCTCGACCTCGTACTCGACGAAACCCCAATGGCGGTTGAAGACACCGAGGCGGCAGTGGCACTATTGGCGAACGAGGCGGCAAAGCAACCAGCTGCTGTTCTGCCCGCTGCCGATACTGCTGCTGGAAGCTTGCTGTCGCGGGCTCGCTGGCTCGCGGCGCTACAGGCTCGCGATTCAGCGACACTGCTGCCGGGGTTGCCAGGGCCGCTTCCGGCACTTGACGATGCCAGCCTGCTCGCCCGCCTGCCGGAACTCTGCCAGGGCATGCTTTCTTTCGATGAACTGCGACGGGCGGATTGGCTTGGGCTCCTGAGAGCCCTGATGGGCTTTGACATGGTTGTGGGAGTCGATCGGCTGGCACCGGCCAGCCTCGAGCTTGCCACAGGCAGTCGCCATGCAATCGACTACGCCACAGGTGACCAGCCGCGGGTGAGCATTCGCATTCAGGAACTCTTTGGTACCACTGAGACACCGCGGATTGTCGCCGGCCGCATGCCACTGCTGATCGAACTGCTCGGCCCCAACCATCGGCCCCAGCAGCTGACGAGTGATCTGGCCAGCTTCTGGGCTACCACTTACCCCGAGGTCAAGAAAGAACTGAAGCGGCGGTATCCCAAGCATGCATGGCCGGACGACCCTTTAACTGCCGAGCCGATTCGATCCGGCCTCAAGCGGCATGGGAAATCGTCATGAATCTGTCGCGTGCTTCAACCCAGCTGCCACCACTCGCCGCCGACTGGCTGACAGGACTGAGGGCATTTGTCGAAACCGGGCGACAGCAGCCACGGCCCTCGCAGCGACGGATTCCTCCGCCTGCTGAATCGGCCGCCGAGACTGAGCTGATTGTTGCCCATCTGCGAAGCTGGCTACCACAGCTTCCGCAATTACTCGCAACGCAGTGCCGCACCGGCAACAGCCGGCCGGCCGTTGCCATCACCACGTCGACGGCTGGCTTGTGCGCGGCCGAAACAATTGCCAAGGAACCGCAGCTGCGCGATGTGCTCGCTGACTGCTGCTTCGTGACCGAAAGCGAGTATCGCTTCTGGTGCAAGGAGCGGCCCGACGCCAACTATCAGTTGCACATCAACCACTGGGCCTGGATCAAAACCCACGTGCCGGCGGCTCGGGCGAAGGAGTTTGCTGCCTATCCGATTTCAGCGGACAGTCGCCACTGGCTCCTTCGTCACGGTGTCGCTGGTCTTGGCGACGCCGACCATCATTCATGCCGCCTCTACGCCTGGGACGGTGCGGACACCCGCCTGTTGGCGGAGTCTTTTCGCGAAGGGGTCGGAGGCCTCCTCTAGCCATTCTCCTACTGCCATTCCCAAGGCAGAAATCAGCCGTACACTGACGGTTTTCTGTCAGCTCAATGGACATGAGGCCACATGACCCGCATTCTCGTCACCACCACCTCGTTCCAGGACACGCCGGGGGAGCACCATCAGGCTCTGACCGAAACCGGCTGGGAAATTGTCACCGCTCGGGGGCCGCTGTCTGAAGCCGACACGCTGGCTGCGGTTGGAGATGTCGATGGTTACATCTGTGGTGATGATGCCATTACGCGGGCCGTGCTAAACAAGGCTCTGCCGAAGCTTAAGGTACTCAGCAAGTACGGCATTGGCGTTGACAAAATCGACGTTGCTGCCTGCACGGAGATGGGGCTACCGCTGCTGTTTACGCCCGGGGTCAACCATACGA
>CAZKSP010000220.1:0-4988 GCA_964555385.1 uncultured Chitinophagaceae bacterium | reverse complement strand
CCCTTTGGCGACTGTCAGTGGCATATCGAATGGTCTGCCCCCACACCGGCCACAGGCACTAGCCAACAGCGCGGAAACAGCGGCGTCTTCTTCGGAAGCTACGAGATTCAGGTGCTTGATTGCTTCGAGAACACCACCTATTTCGACGGTCAGGCAGCTGCGATCTACAAGCAGCAGCCCCCACTCGCGAACGCCATGCGGAGGCCAGGAGAGTGGAACAGCTACGACATTATCTGGCGAGCACCGCGGTTTACTGCCGACGGCGTGCTTTCAAGCCCCGCTGCAGTGACTGTTCTGCACAACGGCGTCCTGGTCCAGAACCACTTCGAGCTGCTGGGCGACACGCCCTATAACCGGCCTCCTCGTTACGAGCCGCACCCACCCAAGCTCCCGATCAGGCTGCAAGACCATGGAAACCCGGTTCGATTTCGCAATATTTGGGTCCGCGAAATCGAGCCCCTCCAGGGAAAACGGGTGCGACCGCCGGCAATCCGTGAGGGTGAAATGATCACGCCAATTGGCCAAAAACCAAAAAAATAGGTCGTCGCAGCGCATGGCTGGCGAAAATAGGCAAGGATTGCGGGCAGGGTTGATTTCGCTGCCTATCCCTTATGTCTGCCATGGCGAACACCTCACTTCATGCTTCGAACGCTTCGGTCCCAGCCTGGGCTCCAGGCCGGAGAATGGCCGTCCTGTTGCTGCTCATTACTGGCGGCATCGTCATCTGGGCAACCGCTGACTGGCTGCTGACAGATCGTCGCCCCATCGTGGTCGGAATCCTTCATTCCGAGACCGGTCCGATGGCCGTGAGCGAGCGGTCGATGATCGATGCTGAGGTGCTTGCCCTCGAGCAGATTAACGACGCTGGCGGTCTGCTAGGCCGACCGGTCCGCTGGGTGATCGCAGACGGGGCATCTGACTGGCCCACCTTTGCCCGCGAGGCAGACCGGCTGATCAACAACGAACGTGCAGAGGTCATTTTTGGTTGTTGGACTAGTGCCAGCCGCAAGAGTGTGCTGCCGGTGGTCGAGGCTGCCGACCATCTCCTCGTCTATCCGATGGCCTACGAGGGGCTTGAGACCTCACCGCAGGTGATCTACACCGGCGCTGCCCCCAATCAGCAAATCACCCCTGCCGTTCAATGGTGCCACACCACCCTGGCAGCCCGTCGTTTCTTTCTGATCGGGTCGGACTATATCTGGCCCCACTGCGTCAACGCGATCATCAGCGACCAACTCACCGGCCTCGGAGCCGAAAAGGTTGGCGAGGAGTACGTCCCCTTCGGCAGCACTGATGTGGCCGGGTACGTTGAGCAGATTCGCAAGGCAAAGCCTGACGTGGTGCTCTGCTCAGTCGTAGGGGATTCAGTCCTTGCCTTTTTTGAAACACTCAAAGAGGCTGGCATCGACCCCGAGGAGATTCCAGTTGTCACCTTCGCGCTTGCCGAGGATGAACTGCGATCGATTGACCACGCCGATCTCGTTGGTCACTACGCTGCTTGGAACTATTTTCAGTCGATCGATCGGGCCGAAAACCGGCAGTTTGTCGCAGACTTCAAGGCACGATACGGTCAGGATCGGGTGACCAGTGACGTGATCGCCGCCGCATCCAACAGTGTTCGGCTCTGGGCCAACGCCGTGCGGGAATCTGGCACCACCGAAGTACGTCAGGTCCGGAATGCCATGCGCCGGCAGAGCCTTGACGCCCCGGAGGGCATTATTGCGGTCGATCCCGAAACCCAGCACACCTGGCGGCCAGTCTATCTCGCCAAGATTCGGGCGGATGGCCAGTTCGACATCGTCTGGAGCAGCAAGGTGGCTGTCCGTCCGGTCCCCTATCCGATCACGCGTTCAAGAGCTGCCTGGACGGCATTAGTCGATGATCTCCACCGTCGGTGGGGAGGCTGGGCGAATACCCGGTCGTCTCGTGGAGGACAGGACTGATGGCCACGCCGCGACTGTCTGGAGCACCCCGCAACCGCCGCTCGTTAGCAATTCGGCTGCTCTTCTGGTTTTTACTGATCGCATTGGTGCCCTGCGGACTCTTGACGGCAATCACGGCTCGATTGGCTACTCAGGCCCTTGAAGAAACTGTCCGCGAGCGTTTGGTTCAGACCGCGTCTGCCAGGGCCGAACAACTGGAGGCCTACGCCGCTGAGCGGGTGCAGGATGGAACAACGCTTTCGCGGGCCCCAACCGTCATCGCGGCAGTGAGCAGCCTGCGGGAAGTTGCGGTCTCGGCCGAAGCTGGCCCGACCGGCCCCGCCCTGAAGCAGGCTGGGGAAGCCTTCACCGATTTTCTTAGCTACGTCACCGCTTCGTTTGGTTATCGCAGCCTCTTGCTGCTTGATGCCGATGGGCTCGTGCTCTGCTCAATAAGCGGCGACCTTGAGCCTGGCCAACTCGTTACGGAGGGCTCACTTGCCGCAAGTGAGCTGGCCGCAGGGTTTGACCGCTCCCGGACGCTCCTCCAGTCTGAGCTGGGCCGTTTCGAACCTTACGGTAAGGCGGGCCAGCCCGTCGCCTTCGTCACCTCTCCTGTCTTTGCCGACGGCATGGTGGTGGGCGTACTGGCCCTCGGGCTTGGGCCTGAACGGGTCTGGCAGGTACTGACTGATACGACCGGCCTGGGAACCACCGGCGAGTTCCTGGCGGCTGAACAGCTCACGGAGACGGCCCGGGTCACTGTCCCTCTGCGTCACCGGCCCGATGCTGCCTATCGGTTGACCATTCCCCTGGCTTCGAATGAGGCCCTCGGTGCCAGGCTCGCCTCGAGTGGAAATCGTGGCTATGAAATTTTCCCTGACTACCGAGGCGAGCAGGTCGCGGCGGCCTGGTGTTATCTCCCGAGCTACCGCTGGGGTTTGGTGGCCAAGCAGGATGCCAGTGAGGCCTTCGCGCTGGTCCGATTCCAGCGGCTCGTCATTGTTGGCTTGCTGATCGGTACGCTCTTGGCAGTGGCCCTCGTGGCACTGTTCGTCGCTCGCAGTATCAGCACGCCGATCAACCGGGCCGTGGATCTTGCTCGGCAGGTTGCCGCCGGTGATCTCAGGGCTACCGTCACAGTCCACACCCGTGACGAAACCGCCCTGCTGCTGGAGGCCCTCCAGACCATGACTGGTGACCTGCGATCACTGATTGGACGGGTCCAGTCAGCCACTGAGGCGGTGGCCGGCACCGTATCGAGCCTACAAACAACTGGCACCAAACAAGAGCAGGTGGTCACCCGGCTTGGCGAATCAACCACACAGACTGTGACCGCGGTCGAGGAGATCACCGTCACCGGCAAGGAGCTCGCTCGCACCATGGATGCCGTCAATGAAATGGCGGGGCATACCGGGGAGAAGGCCATCGAGGGACGGGAAAACCTAGCCAGCATGGACAACACGATGCGGCAGTTGGCCGACAGCACGACCTCGTTCGGGTCACGGCTAGCTGAGATCAATGAACGGGCGAAGACGATCAATCTGGCTGTCACGACCATCACCAAGGTGGCCGACCAGACCAATCTGCTCTCAATCAATGCGGCTATCGAGGCCGAAAAGGCTGGCGAATATGGCCGTGGCTTCCTGGTGATCGCCCGGGAGATCCGCCGCCTCGCCGATCAGACGGCGGTGGCGTCGCTGGAAATTGAACAGGTGGTCAAGGGCATGCAACTCAGCGTGTCCTCCGGTGTTATGGAAATGGACAAGTTCACCAAGAGCGTCGAAACGGGTGTGACCGAGATCGCCGGCGTCTCGAGCCAGCTCGCCGAGATCATCAGTTCGGTCAAAGGCATCTCGGAGCGGTTCGGGCAGGTCACCGAGGGTGTGCAGGCCCAGAGCCAGGGGGCTGAACAGATCCGTGACGCCATGAATCAGGTGGCCGACGGCGCGGCCCGTAGTGAAGCGGGGCTGGATGATTTTCACGCGGCAACGGTAAGCCTCCAGCAGGCTGCAGCCGGGCTCCAGGCCGAGATTGCCCGGTTCACGCTTTAGCTGGCTCTTTCTCGATAGCCTTTCCGTGGTGTATCGTGGAGGTCGAAATTCTTCCCACCTCTGGAGAACACCACGATGCTTCAACGCCTACTGTTTGCCGCTGCCACTGTCTGTCTATTGTCTTCGACCGCCTTTGCCCACTGTCAGGTGCCATGTGGCATCTATGGGGATCAGCTGCGATTTGAGCAGTTGCTTGAAGACGGAAAGACGATTGCCAAAGCGCAAGGGCAAATTAACGAGTTGGCAGCCGCCGACATAAACGGCCAGTCAGCCAATCAGCTGGGCCGCTGGATCATGACCAAGGACGACCACGCTGCCAAGATTCAGGCGACTATCGCCGACTACTTCCTTGCCCAGCGGATTAAGGCCGACTCACCCCGCTACGTCGAGCAACTCAAGGCGGCTCACGCCGTGACCGTTGCTGCCATGAAGTGCAAGCAGTCAACAGAGGCAGCCACAGCCGAGGCACTGGAGGCCGCGGTGTTGAACCTCTACCGGGCCTACGAGGGCAAAGAACCGGCCTTTGACTGACAAACAATAGCCCGGGCCCTTTTCCCCGCTCGGCACCGAACTGTTTCCTCCCCGACGGCTCCGCGAGGGCCGTCGGGGAGGATCCTTCACGGACGGAGGCAAAGCATGGCAGCGACTGGCCTGATTGGCCTGACCATCACCAGTGGTGGCATGATGGTGCTGGTGACAGCAGTCACTGCAGTGGCTGCCGGTGGTGTTCTCGCGCTTGCCTACAACCGACTGGTCCGCCGTCAAAACCTGGTCAAAGAAGGTTCCAGCGGTATTGATGTCCAGCTGAAGCGGCGCCACGAACTCGTCCCCAACTTAATCGCCTGCGTTCAAGGCTATGCGTCATTCGAACGCTCCGTCCTTGAAGATGTCATCCGTCTGCGGACTGCGGCTGACACCGCTACCACCATGGCCGAGATCAACCTTGAAGAAAACCGCCTGACCAGCGGCCTGAAATCACTGTTTGCACTCGCCGAGGCCTACCCTGACCTCA
>CAZKSP010000219.1:0-4999 GCA_964555385.1 uncultured Chitinophagaceae bacterium | reverse complement strand
GGCCGCCTCACAGCCGGGGCAGTTCAATATGCTCTACCTGCCGGGCATCGGCGAGGCGGCCATTTCCATTGCCTCTCCACCCGGTGAGCATCCGGTGCTCCACACGGTGCGGGCTGTCGGCAACGTCACCAACCACCTCGCTGGCATGCGGGTCGGTGATGACCTGCTGATCCGCGGCCCCTACGGTCGGCACTGGCCGCTGGAGGAGCTTGCCGGGGCAGATCTGATCATCGCGGCTGGTGGTGTCGGGCTGGCATCGGTGCGAGCGGCTGTCTGCCAGGCTGCGAAACATCGCGACCGCTTCGGCAGGGTGGCGGTGCTGTATGGGGCCAAAACGCCGGAGGATCTATTCTATCAATCAGACATCGCCCAGTGGCGGGCCGCCGGGCTCACGGTCGAGCTGATCGTTGACCGGGCCGCCGCTGGCTGGGAGGGCCCGGTCGGCTTCGTGCCACAGCTGCTGGAGCAGCAGCCGATCACGGCAGCCACAGCAGTCATCACCTGTGGTCCCGAGGTGATGATGCGGGCAGTTTCCACCGCCGCCTTCGCCCGCGGCCTGCCGCCGGAGCGATTCTGGCTGTCGATGGAGCGGAACATGGCCTGTGCTACCGGCTTCTGCGGGCTCTGTCAGCTTGGTCCTGAGTTTGTCTGTAAGGACGGCCCCGTGTTTCGGCATGACCAGATTGCCCGTTATCTGGAGGTGCCAAACCTGTGACTGACCACCGCCCACGCCTTGCTGTCTATAAGTTCGCCTCCTGTGACGGCTGCCAGCTGCAACTGCTCGACCTCGAGGGAAAAATACGGCAGGTGGCTAAACGGGTAGAGATTGCCCACTTCCTCGAGGCCCGATCACGGATTGAGCCAGGACCGTACGACGTTGGTTTGGTCGAGGGCTCAATCTCGACGCCTGAGGACATTGACCGCATCAAGGAGATCCGCCAACAGTGCCGGCACCTCGTCGCTATTGGCGCCTGTGCCACCGCCGGTGGCATCCAGGCACTGCGGAACTGGGGCCACGACCCTGACTTTCTCAGCGGCGTCTACGCCGACCCAGACTACATTTCAACCCTGACGACAAGCACGGCGATCGGCGACCATGTGCCGATCGACTACGAACTGCGGGGCTGCCCGATCGACCCAGGCCAGCTGCTGGAGGTGCTCACCGCCTTCCTGCTGGGCCGGCGGCCAAACATTCCCAGCCACAGCGTCTGCGTTGAGTGCAAGCAGCAGCAAACGGTCTGCGTGGCAGTGGCCCGGGGCGTCAGCTGCCTCGGCCCGGTCACCCACGCCGGCTGCGGCGCGATCTGCCCCGCACACGGCCGCGAGTGTTTCGGCTGCTACGGCCCCAGCGAGCCTGCCAACCTCGTCAGCCTGACCGGCTTTTACGAGCGGGAGGGAGCCAACCGGCAGACGCTGGGCCGGCTCGTCCAGTCCTTCAACGCCTGGGCTCCGGCATTTCGCCAAGAGGCCGACCGGCTGGCACTCCCGGCAGACACGGAAACACGCTCATGAAAACCATCCGTGGCATTTCGGTGAAGTCGCTGACCCGGGTTGAGGGCGAGGGTTCGCTCAAGGTGCGGCTGGTCGATGGCCGGGTTGAGATTGCCGAGTTCAACATCTACGAGCCGCCCCGGTTCTTCGAACGGCTGCTGCGGGGCCGCGACCTGGCCGAGGTGCCCGACATCACCGCCCGCATCTGCGGCATCTGCCCGGTTGCCTATCAGATGAGTTCCTGCATCGCCTTGGAACAGGCCCTCGGCATCGTGGTTCCACCCGCCATCAACCGGCTACGACGGCTGCTCTATTGCGGTGAGTGGATCACTAGCCACGCCCTGCATATGCACCTGCTGCACGCCCCCGATTTCCTCGAGTGTGAAAGTGCCTTTTCACTGCCGCCCGAGTATGCCGGCTTCTTGGAAGATGGCATGTTTCTCAAAGCTCTTGGAAACCAACTGCTTGAAGTGATCGGCGGCCGGGCGGTGCACCCGATCAATGTCGCGGTCGGTGGCTTTCATCGTAGCCCCGACGTGGTAGCGATCAGGGCCCTGCTGTCCGACCTTGAGCGGGGCCTCGAGGCAGCCCACCGTAGCCTCGCGGTCGTCAGCCGCTTCGCCTTCCCCGCTGCTCCATCTCCACAGCGGCGGCTGTCACTCATCTCCGCGGACGAATACCCCATGAATCATGGTGACTTGGCCATCAGCGGCGGGGCCGAGCTTGTGCAAGCACCGATTGCTGCGTTTCCCGACTACAGCCGCGAATTCCAGGTGCGGCAGAGCACCGCTTTGCACAGCCGGCTGATTGCTGATGACAGCCCCTATCTCTGCGGACCACTGGCTCGGCTCAGCCACAACCTCGCGCAACTGCCCGACGGAGCTCGCCAGGCAGCTGAGGGCTCTGGCATCGACTGGCCGAGCGCTTCGATGCACCAGAGCATCATCGCCCGTGGCATCGAGGTGATCGCGGCGATCGAAAATGCGATTGCGATCGTCCGTGATTATCGGGCACCGCCAAGGCCGGCCCGGCTGGAGCTGCCCCGACGGGCCGGCAGCGGCTGCCATGCGACCGAGGCCCCACGGGGACTGCTCTATCACCACTATGCCATCGACAACGCAGGGCTGGTCATCGGCGCCACGATCATCCCGCCAACCTCGCAGAACCAGGCCCAGGTCGAGCATGACCTGATGACGATTCTCACCCGGGAACTGGCCCAGCCGCAGCCTCCCTCCGATGCCAGCCTGACCCGCCAGTGCGAAACCCTCATCCGCAGCTATGACCCCTGCATCAGCTGCGCGACCCACTTCCTGACCCTGTCAATCAGTGGTCGCTGAAGGTCGGCGTGTCAGCAGGGCCGGGCAGCACACCATTGTAACCAACTCCGAAGTGAGCCATTCGGTGTTGGCAACATCTGACGCCTTTACCACACCTCAAAGTGTCTGCTGAGGTCTCCCGTATCGGCAATGACTAAAAGGTCGACCTCGGCAAAACTATGCTGGTGCGACCGGTCAAGGTCCGTCAGAAGGCCTCCTTCCCTCGGCAGCCGTGGTGGTGGCCTTGGTCATTCGCCGCACTCCAGTGTCGAGGTATCGCCCAGCGGCAGTCCGAGTTCACGAGCCTTCAACAGCCTTCGCATAATCTTGCCGCTGCGGGTGCGAGGCAGCCGGGCCATGAAGGCGACCGCCTTCGGGGCCACTGACGCACCCAGCCGCCGCCGGCTGAACCCCAGCAGATCGAGCCGGAGTTCATCTGACGGTTGATAGCCCGCCCGCAGGGTCACAAAGGCCTTGATGATCTCGTGCGCCTCCGGGTCGGGCTTGCCGATCACCCCGGCCTCAGCCACTGCCTCGTGCTCCAGCAGCACACTTTCGATTTCAAAGGGCCCTACCAAGTGCCCTGCCGTTTTAATGACGTCATCGGCCCGGCCAACAAACCAGAAATAGCCGTCGAAATCGCGCCGGGCGAGGTCACCGGTGAGGTACCAGCCTTCACGAAAGCAGGCTGCATACCGCTCGGGCTCGTTCCAATAAGCGGTGAACATAGCCGGCCAGCCGGGCCGAATGGCAATTTCACCCTGCTCCTCAGGGTCATCAACCACGACCAGCCGGCCATCGTCTCCGGGTTTGACCACTGCCGCCTCAATGCCCGGCAGCGGCTTACCCATCGAGCCGGGCCGAATCTCAAGTGCCCGCACATTGGCGATCATGATTCCGCCGGTCTCAGTCTGCCAATAGGTGTCGTGAATGGCGTGGCCAAAGGCCTCGCGACCCCAAATGACCGCCTCAGGGTTGAGCGGTTCACCGACACTGGCGACAAATCGCAGGCTGTGGGTATCGAAGCGGACAGCCGCCTCGGTGCCCTGCCGCATCAGCATCCGAATGGCCGTTGGGGCGGTGTACCAGACAGTGACCCGTTCTTCCTGGA
Source organism: uncultured Chitinophagaceae bacterium (assembly GCA_964555385.1). Taxonomy (GTDB): domain Bacteria; phylum Planctomycetota; class Planctomycetia; order Pirellulales; family UBA1268; genus UBA1268. The sequence continues at coordinate 1,081 of CAZKSP010000219.1, read as the reverse complement.
TGATTCGGTACCACCGCTGTGGATCGAACTCCCCCTCGTCGATGATGCTGGTAACGCCGCAGACCAGCGGAGCGATGATGCCGTATGACGTGCCGGTCACCCAGCCGGGGTCGGCGGTGCACCAGAAGACGTCGTCGTCGTGCAGGTCTAGGGCCAGCCGACCGGTCACCTGATGGGCGACGACGGCCGCGTGCGAGTGTACCGCTCCTTTCGGCGTGCCCGTGGTGCCGCTGGTGAAGTGCAGGAGCGCTGGACTGTCGTCGAGGGTCTCACCAATCTCGTAGGAGTCCGGGGATTCAGCGAGCAGATAGTGCCAGTTGAAACTGCCGGCCGGTAGTGGCGGCGGCTCGTCAGGAATGATGATCAAGTGCTCGATGACTGCCAACTTGTCGCGGATGCCAGCGAGCTTGCGGCGAAAGAGACTCTGGGTGGTGACCAGAACCTTGGGCGTGGCGATGGCCACCCGGGCGGCGACCGGATCGGGGCCGAAGGCGGCAAACAGTGGAGCGTAGAGGCAGCGGGCCTTGAGGGTGCCGAGGGCCGCCGCCACCTGCTCCAGTGAACGGCCTGCATAGACAAAAACCCGCTCACCCGGTGCAACGCCCAGCCGCTCAAGCGCTGCGGCAAACCGGTTGGAAAGCCGAGCCAGCTCAGCGAATGAAACGTCCCGACGGCCACCGGTCTCGCTCAGGCAGCGGAGGGCTGTGTGCTCGGCCCGCGGGCCAGCGGCATGTCGATCCACTGCTTCATGTGCAATGTTGAGGCCCCTGCCATCAGGTAGGCCAGAGAGCTGACGTAGTGACTCCCGCCAAGAGAAGGACCGGCAGGTGGCGTCATAGTCAGCCATGTTCGGCGGAACGGTCACGCCGACAGCGTTGGTAATCCCGATGGCAGCCATGGACGAGTGCCTCCAAGGGTGGCTCGGTCGTCCAGTGCCGAATGATCAGTGTGGTGACTAAACTCTTGAGATTCTTGACACAGAGGGGCGGAAAATCGATTTCCCGCTGTGCTGACCGCTGAGATCGACATCAGGCAGGGAGTATGAGCGGGAGACGGTCACCGCGCCCGACGGACACTTTCT
>CAZKSP010000218.1:0-5003 GCA_964555385.1 uncultured Chitinophagaceae bacterium | reverse complement strand
CGGTCGCAAAATCGAGGTTCTTGCTGAGCAGGCAACCCTCAGACAGGTCGGATTTTCGAGTTCCGAACCGGGTGATGTTGATCGCCTCTTTATGCTCGCCAAGCTGCTTGAGGCCCAAGCGGTTCTGCGGGTCATCGCATTTGCGCCGGGAATCCATCCCCGGCAGGCATACACAGAGCTCTGCCGCGTGGTTGGCTCGCTGGCGATCTTTGAACCCGACCGTCGGCTTGGCGAGATCCTGCCGTATGACCACGATGACTTAGCCGGCATCTTTCGATCGATCATGCACCGCATTGAGCGGATGCTGAATCAGGTGACATCGCTTGAATACGAACAGCGATATTTCCTCGGCACCGGACACGCCACCCTCACCACAACACTCGACCAGAAGTGGCTGCAGCCCGACTGGGAATGCTATGTCGGCGTGCTCCGTGGTGACATGGCCGAAGAGACCTGCCACCGACTCCTCACTGGAGACAGCCACCTCGACTGGAAGCTTGGAAACGCTGAAGACGTCGACCGTATTTTCCGGCTCGGACTTCCAGGCCTCGAACTGAAGCCGGCTGAACAGATTCCCCGACCACTCCCAGCCCGAAACGGTTGGCTTTACTATCGGATCAATACCAACTCGCCAGCATGGCAAGCAATCAAGGTCAGCCAACGCATCGGCATGCGACTCCGAGACACCCTCATCACCAACCCGGAGCAACTACCCGATCAGCGACGGGTGGAAGTGGTTTTTGAGGGGCGAAAAACTTCGATAGAATTCGCGGTTTTTGCTGTCCCAACCTAAGCGAAACAAAAAGCTGACTGGCATGACACCGCTGTTCCAATCCGCAACTATCCCAGTGCTGCTCGACATCATCGGTCTCGCCGAACGAGCGGCCGCGGGGAACTGTGGACCGGTCGAGGCTGAACGAGCCGCGTTGCGGGCGTCGTTCGAGACGGCTGCGGCCCTTTGCCGAGGCCCGGCCGCTGATGCGTGGTCGCTCGCCAGCTATGCGTTGGCAAGCGTAGTTGATGAACTGCTGATTGTTGACATCTCATGGTCGGGGCAGGCGTGGTGGGAAAACCATGCGATGGAAGTTGAACTCTTTGGCTCTCGCCGGCGGGCCACTGAGTTTTTCGAGAAGGCTGAAAAAGCGGCCGTACTTCCTGGCGGGGATGCGCTCCAGGTATTTGTCGCCGCAGTCGTGATGGGCTTTCAAGGTAACTATCGTGAACGGCCTGACGCGATTGAAGGCTGGCTCCGAACCAATCGGCAGCGTATTAAATTGTCGACTGACAGACCGTCCATACCAATGAGTGGCCCTGAGGTGTCGGGAGCAACGCCGCTAAACGGGCAGCCGCGACTTCTTCGGGCGGTCTTTTTTGCGATTATCGCATCGGCTTTTTTTATCGTCTCAGCCTGGTCAGCCTTTTTTCTCCTTTAGCTGCTCCTGCAATTTATTGCCTGCTCAAACTGCGGTTTCACTATGGCGGGTTTTCTCAAACTGCTTCTCCTCCCGATTCAGCTCCTGATGTCGCCGATTAAATGGTTTCAGAACGCGTCAATGGCGGCCCGCCTGGCCCTGCTGGCAGGTGTTTTCCAGTTTATCCTCGTGCTCTTTGCGACTGCCGCCGTTCTCGTAGCTGGCGAGTGGACGGTGCTCCAACTCTGGTGGAGCCCAGGCAAGATCCTTGCCCTCTTAGCGCTATTTATCGCGGTTCCAGTGCTTGTTCATCGAGCGGTGCTGCTGTGGTTTGAACCGTCAATCGCGCGTTGGCCAGACATCGCGTCGGCCTGGCGGGCAATTCTTGATGATCTGAGGCGACAGGACATTGAGCTAAAAGATCTCCCAGTTTTTCTCGTTTTTGGAACCGATGGTGATGCAGTCGAAACTGCTTTGCTCAACGCATCCCCAACGCCGCTTGTTGTTTCCTGCAGCCCCGGACGAGGCGGTCCACTGCACGCCTACGCCACGCACGAGTCAGTTTACATCTGCCTCAGTGCCGTCGGGCAGGCTGCTCGGGTCATTGCGCAGCGGCAATCATCTGCTTTAAACGGCAGCACTACTGATTGGCGATTAGACGAATCATCCCGGCTTGAAACCGTCTGCGAACTCGTTCTTCAAGAGCGTTCGCCCTTTGTTCCGATCAACGGTGTCCTGGCAATTCTTCCTGTTGACCTGTCTCAACGATCGAGCAAACAGACACGGGAACTCGGGAATTCGATTGCCGCAGATCTCCAGCAATTAACCCGCCGTTTGCAAGTCCGGGCGCCAGCAACTTTTTTGTGCACTGGCCTCGAACAAGAGTCTGGACTCTCCGACTTCTTTTCCATGCTTGCTGCAAAACAGCAGCCGCAGGTTAACGCCGACCAGACCGTAAGCAAGCCAACTGGCAGGGAGTCCACGAGGGGATCGGCCTTTCCGGTTGGAATATGGCCAACCCCTGACCACATCGCGTCAGTCGCCGCTCATGCGGTCGGTCCATTAACCGATGAAATCGCCGAACTCCTGCTCGACCCATCTAGTACTGCCAAGCAGTGGACCCGAATCCGCCTCCTAAAGATGCTTTGTCGCCTGCGTCTCAATGGCGCAGCTCAGTTGGGTGAGCTCCTTCAAGCCATCTTCGCACCTGATATTCCTGTGGAGGATGCCCCACTTCTCTCCGGTGTCTTTACCGGCGCCGTCAGCGTCAACCCTGAACACCAGGGATTTTTGCGCGGAGTATTCAGCTTTATGATCGAGCAGCAGGCCGAACTTGAGTGGACAGAACGCCGTATTCTCACCGACACCCGCGCCGCGCGGGCCGCGAGCATCCTGATTGGAATTGCAGTGACGCTCTTTGCCTCCGGCTGCGGGCTGCTCTGGTGGAAATTGGTGTCGTGATGGGCCAAGCGAATCAACAAGATCGGCTTTTCAATCTTCACCAAAACCTGGTTCACTCACTAGCCTGGCGGATACATCGACGTTCGATTCAGAAAGTTGCGATCGAAGACCTCATAGCGTACGGGCAGCTTGGGCTCATCCAGGCGATCCGGTCATTTGACGCCAGCCATGGAACCAAGTTCACCACCTACGCCTGGTACCGCGTGCGAGGCGCCATTTTCGATGGGCTGGCGACGATGGCCTGGTTTAATCGTGGCTCCTTCGAACGCGGTGAATACGAACAACCAGATGAAGAAGAAAGACCGTCGGGCAACTCCGCGAAAGCAAACATTGGCACAGCATCCGACAGTCGGTCGAGCCTTGCTGGCAGACGCGCCCCGAACATCGATGGCAACTATCAAGACAACCTGCCCGGCAACTCACCGTCTGGTGACGCAGTTGCGCTGCATCAAGAGTTGCTTGCTTTCCTACGAGATCTGATCTCTGCCCTTCCGGAGAAGGAAGCAGGAATCGTGCGAGGGGTCTTTTTCGAGGGACGAACACTGACGGAGGCTGCCCGCCGGGTGGGCATCAGCACAGCCTGGGCGAGCCGTCTGCAAACGCGAACGCTTGCAGACCTTCGAGTCTCACTTGAATCAGCCGGGTTCGGCGGCCCTGACTGATGTGTAGCAGCCGAGTAGGCGGCCTAAAGCCTTGCCTGACAGCTCGGTTGCTCGGCCACGCTTTCGAAATGCCTGCTGCCGCCGTATCGGGTGCAAGTAGCATAATCCGGCTAGGCGTGCTAATCGATTCATTTTTTCGAAGAAAGTCTTTATTTGGCTCCATCTTCGGTGGTGTGCCGAGCCTTTGAGCGCGGAAAGGTGTAGGGTTTCGGGGAAATATCCGGCCCAACAGCATTGTTCCGAGGAAATAATGGCACTTTCTTTCGAGTTCAACCCTGACGCCATCGCCAGCCCAATTGGCGATGAGCAACCGTGCGGCATCAATCTGCAACAAGATGATGATGGTCGAGCGGTACGTTCCCAGTTGCGTGATCTTCGGGAAGAAGCCCGCCGCCTCGAGCGTCGGGCGGACGAAGGAGACGAAAATGAAGGCGGCTGGACCGCCGCACGTTCGCTTTGGCTCCAGCTTCGTGACCACTGTCTAACCGTCCTCAGTGAGAAAACCAAAGACTTGGACGTTGCCGCGATGTGCGTTGAGGCCCTTGCCCGCACGGATGGCTTCGCCGGACTTGCGGCTGGCTTCACAATAGTCGGCATCCTCACTGAAGGTTTTTGGGATGGCTTGTACCCCTGTCCTGACCCAGATGACGGCCCTGCTGACGAAACGACGATCATTGAGGAGCGCTGTCTGCCAATCCAGCGGCTAGCTGGGTTTGAAGCAGAGGGGCTGTTGGTGCCCGCTATTCTCCACATTCCACTTGCGAATGGACGAAATGATCAGGCATACGGCCTGTGTCATTGGCGAAGCAGCCGTGAACTTCTTGGTGAGCAGAGTGAAGAAAAGATTCAGCTTGCCGTTGAGCGTGGTGGAGTTTCCCCCAGTCAATTTGATCAGGCGGTCGCAGAGACTCCGATTGACGAGATAACTGACATCTATAAAAACCTCTGTGAAGCACGCAGAATCTGGGGCAACCTCACCCAATGTTTCTATGACGTTTCTGACGGGAAGGCCACCGTTCCGGCGGGCGAGGTGCGGGATCTTTTTGATGAGTGTGAGGCCGCCATCAAGACCTTTGCTCCTTCCGCCATCCCACAAGAACCCACCGAAGCTGAGGGTGCCGATGGTGACGCAGAGGCTGGGGATGGGGATCAGCAAGGGGAATCGACTGGCGGGCTCTATCCCAACTCAAGAGAAGACGCCTTTCAGCGGCTTGAGCGGATTGCCGATTATTTTGAGAAGCATGACCCACACAGTCTCGTCGCAGCCCAAATCCGAAATATAGTGCGTCTCGGCCGCCTACCGCGTGGCGACTACTACAAGCAGTTGTTACGGGACGAATCGGCACTATCCCTTCTATTTAGAGCCGCAGGGATGGACGATCCATCTGGAGAAAACTCTGAAAGCTATTAGTTTTTTGAGAGTTTCGGACTTGGCTGGCAGCTCTAGGCAAGTGCATTTTTTCGGATA
>CAZKSP010000217.1:0-5022 GCA_964555385.1 uncultured Chitinophagaceae bacterium | reverse complement strand
GGAGCAAATGCTGACCGAGGGCCGCTCGCTCAGCGATGCATTACGGGCAGGCTATCGGACGGTCCTCTGCCATCCCGAGTTCTGCTATTTCATGGAAGATCCTGGGCCGCTATCCGCCGCCGCGATTGCGACCCGGTTGAGCTATTTTCTGACTGCGGCGCCGCCCGATCAGCAGTTGTTAGCTCGGGCCCGTAGCGGTGAACTGCTTGATCAGGTCGTACTCCAGTCTGAGGTTGATCGGCTGCTGGGCATCACGGGGAGCGATTCGGCACCGCCGCCGCCGGTTGGTCGGTCCGAGCCGGCGCGGCAGTTCATGACAGATTTTGCAGCCGAGTGGCTCGATCTTGATCAAATCGATTTCACTCAGCCTGACCGGAGACGTTACTGGCAGTTTGACCCAATCGTACGAATGGCCATGTTGGATGAAACCCATGCCTTTCTCACAACACTGCTGCGGGAAGATCGGCCGGTCAGTGAACTTGTTGACGCCGACTACACGTTTCTGAACGGCCGGCTGGCCCGGTACTACAACATCCCGGCTGTCGAAGGAGACTCGTTTCAGCGTGTGACGTTGTCACCAGTCTCGCACCGCGGTGGCCTGCTGACGCAGGGGGCGGTTCTCAAAGTCACGGCCAACGGGACGACTACGTCGCCGGTGGTCCGAGGCGCCTGGGTAGCGGAGCGGCTGTTGGGGGTTGTCATTCCGCCACCACCAGCTGGAGTTCCCGCCATCGAGCCGGATATCCGAGGGTCGACGACGATCCGCGAGCAGCTGGAACGGCATCGCAGCGATGCCGGTTGTGCCAGTTGTCACCGGTTGATGGATCCGTTCGGCTTCGCGCTTGAATCATTTGACCCCGCCGGCCAGTGGCGAGATCGTTACACGATGCGGTCGAAGGGAAAACCGGGCCCGGCGGTTGTGTCCAGTGATCGGCTTCCGGATGGGCGAGAATTTGCGAATGCCGATGAGCTGAAGCAGCTACTAGCTGCCGATTCAGGCCAACTGGCGAGAGCGCTGGCCGGCCACCTCTTGGTCTATGGGACAGGAGCCGAGCTGACCTTTGCGGATCGTCAGGCAGTTGCCGCCATCGCCGCAGAGTCGTCCGCCGCGGGTGGTGGCCTGCTGACTTTGGTGAAGGCAGTCGTGGAAAGCCCTGTCTTTCTTATGAAATAGGCCCTGAAATAAGGGGTCTGTTGATTTTCTGCCGTCTCCTGCGTGTCGATCGTGTAAGAGTTACCTGCCGGTCGAAATAGTATCAGAGCATCGTCACGACGGAGATTTTCCATGCAGCGTCAGACCCACTACGACTTTCAGCGGCGGCTTGACAGACGCAGCCTGCTTCGTGGTGCCGGCGTGGCGATGGCAATGCCCTGGCTTTCAGCGATGCAGCCGGCTTTTGCCGCGGCAACCAGCCGGTCCCCGCGGCGGTTTGTGGCGATGACCCTCGGCCTCGGCCTGATTGCCGACAACCTCAATCCCACGAAGGCAGGGTCGGGCTATCAGCCATCGCCCTATCTCAGCGATCTCGACGATCTCCGCGACGTCTTCACGGTGATCTCAGGGTCATCCCATCCCAACGTCAGCGGTGGTCATCGTGCTGAGGCAAGCCTGTTGTCGGCCGCCCCGATGACCGGAGCAGTGCCGTCGGGCAATTCAATCTCTATCGATCAACTGCTTGCCAAGCACCTTGGGCACGAGACCCGCTTTCCGTCGTTGGTGCTCTCACTCTCCGGGAGCAATAGTCCGTCCTACACCGAAAATGGCGCCATGATTCCAGCCGAGTCATCGCCAGCGAAGCTCTTTGGTCAGCTGTTTATCGCGGACTCTCCCGCCGAGCGGCAGCGGCAGCGGCAGCGGGCCCGGGAAGGCCGTAGCATCATGGATGTGGTCGCGGACGACACCCGGGCGCTCGAACGAAAACTGGGGGTTGGTGACCGGGACCGACTCGATGCCTACTTCACCAGTGTCCGCGATCTTGAAAAGCGGCTGGCTGCCAGCGAGGCGTGGACGCAGCGACCAAAGCCGAAGGTTTCGGTGCCTCGGCCAGTTGACGTTGGCAACCCCAACGACTTCATTGCCCGGCAGCGGCTGATGAGTGACATGATTCGGCTCGCACTGGCCACCGACTCGTCCCGGTTCATTGTCTGCCATTTCGGTAGTGGCGGTGGCGTGGTGCCAATCGATGGCGTGGAGGAGGGGTATCACACGCTCAGCCACCATGGCCGCGATGAAGATAAGTTGGCCCAGTTGGCAATCATTGAAAAGGCGATCATTGATGCCTGGGCAGACTTTTTGCGATCACTCCAGACAGCTGACGAATCGGAGGGCAGCCTGCTCGATCAGACCAGCGTGCTCCTGACAAGCAACCTCGGCAATGCCTCCAGTCATGACAATCGCAACATGCCGGTCCTGCTGGCTGGTGGCGGGTTCCAGCACGGTCAGCATCTGGCATTTGACCGAAAACAAAACCACCCATTGCCCAACCTTTATGTGTCTGTATTGCAACAGACTGGGCTGCCAGTCGAGCGATTTGCCACCTCGACCGGAACAATGCCCGGGCTGGAGCCGACTGCGGGGTGAGGGCGTTACCGGAGGTGCGGATGTTCTGTGGAGAGAGAAGTCTGATGAGCAAGCCTGAGAACATGGTGTCCTGTCAAAAAAGCGTGGTGGTTGGCCGGTCGGCGGCAGCCTTTACGCTTATTGAACTGCTGGTAGTGATTGCCATCATCGGGGTACTGGTGGGGCTGTTGCTGCCCGCTGTCCAGCAGGCCCGGGAAGCAAGCCGACGGATCGATTGTGGAAACCATCTGAAACAGGTCGGTCTGGCGGTCGCGCTCGCTGCCGATGTTCAGAAGCATTTTCCAACCGGCCGACTGACCCGTGACCCATTCGATGTCAGTTGGGCCTTTCGGCTACTGCCATTCCTTGAAGAGCAGGTCATCTTCGATGCCCGCAACCCTGACGATACGGTGCCCTGCTGGGATGCCTCAAACGCCACGGCATTTCGTACACCCGTAGCGACCTATTACTGCGCCAGCCGGCGCCAGCCTGCCGCTGATCGTAATTTCGACAATAACAACTCGGCGCCGGTTTCTGGAACGACTGGGATTGCTGCTGGTGGCGACTATGCGGCCTGCGGAGGCACCTATTACAACTATTACACGCCGGCTGGAGGTGGCCCCGATCCGACCAGAGCGGGCCCAATCCACACTTTTTCTAAGGTGCGTCCCGCACAGGTAACAGACGGGCTTAGTAAGACGTTCGCCATCGGTGAGCGGCATATTCCACCGGTCGATCCGTCGTCTGCAGCGGGGCTTGAGCACTACAACCAAGGCGACACCGCCTTCTTCCCTTCAGATACGCCGCACACGCTGTTTCGGGATCCCTACCGCGGGCTGGCGTCGAGCCCTGATGATACGAACAACCGAAAGTTTGGCAGCCTGCACCCCGGTGTTACCCAGTTCGTCTTCTGCGACGGCCATGTTGAAGCGATGAGCAACGACACCGCGATCAACGTGCTGCTACGGTATGCCGCCATTGGGGATGGCGACGACCCGTCAAACGTTGATGACGGGCCGGGCGACAACAATACCAATAAGTAGTACTTGTTTCGGAGGGAATCTGTCATGGCTGCTCGACGCCAGCCTGAGGCGACTCAGGGACGAAGAGGGCTTCTCATTGCAGCAACAATTGCAGTGAGTCTGGGCATTGCCGCCTGGTGGCTATCTGGCCCCGACCTAGCTGCTGAAACGATTGTTTTGCAACAGCAGCTGCTCGATGAAGCAGCTGATCCAAAATCCTGTCAGCAGCAACTGCGGCAGATCATGGGAAACATCGATCGGCTCCCGGCCGAAGCAATTCGTGACGTCCGGCGGGAACTTGGCAAGTCAGTCAGCGGGCTGACCCGGCAGGCTACCACGCGGTATCTCCAAGCCAGTCCAGCCGAACGGCCGGCGTTGCTCGATGCTGACCTTGGGAAGTTGCAACTGGTACTCGCATTGTTTGATGCAACCGATCAGGGCGGCATGCCGGTGAAGACACAGGCCGACATAGACCGGGCAGAACAGAGACGAAAGGCTCGGGCGAAGCCGGCAGCCCCGCCGCCTCAGAAGGCCACGAAGCAAGCCGCCAAGAAGCCCGTCGAGAAAAAAACACCGCCAACTGCCACCCCGGCACAGGTTTACGCTCAGGCCCTGCTAAAGCACGCAGAAAAGAAGGGTGTCGATCTCGGCCGCTTCGGTCGGCGGCTGGGCCGCGGCTGATCCTGGCGGCGGGACGGGGCCGTCGCGGTTGCCAACAGCCCCCATGGCCGACATCGGCAGCTACCGCCAGCGAGCTGGTCGCTAGGGCAGCCCGCAGGGTGGTGGTGTTGACTGAGTTGGCCCCGACTAGATGACCACCCTTCACGGTGAAGTTTCCCGATTGGGCATCCCAGAAACGATCAAGCCGCGAACCGTCGACAAGGGCGAAATCGTCACGAAAAGGGAAGCTAGCTGTCGGCAGCATGACATCGGCAACTGTGAAATCGTTAACCACAGTCCCGGCCTTGAAGTAGATGTCGGTGCTGAGCAAGGGATCGGGGTTCTCGCCCTGCCAGGCGACCACATGCCGGCCGCTCGCGTTCATCGCCACCGACGGGGCCGTCTGTTCGCCGGCAGTGCTCGTCGCGGCGATCGGAGCTATTTTTCAGCAGTCGTTGTCACTGGACACTCGCAGCCGCACCGCCCGCGACGGCTTTACTCCCCGCGCAAGGAGAACCGAAACCGCCGCATCACGATCTATACTAAGTTTATGTCAAAAGCTCCCGAACTGCTCGCTCCTGCCGGTGATCATGACTGCCTGCGGGCGGCAATCGCCAATGGGGCCGATGCGATCTACTTCGGGCTTGAGACCGGCTTCAACGCTCGGGCCCGAGCGACCAACTTCACCGTCGATGACCTACCAGCAGTGATGCAGCTGCTGCACCGGCATGGCCTGCGGGGCTATGTCACCCTGAATACGCTCGTCTTCACCGATGAGCT
>CAZKSP010000216.1:0-5023 GCA_964555385.1 uncultured Chitinophagaceae bacterium | reverse complement strand
GCGATGGGCTGCTGTACCAACTTTCTCGATCTCTGTCGGCAGGCGGGCATCGAGCAGTGGCTGCGGCGGGATCGGACGCTCTGGTTCATCGGCCCCGATGGTCGGCGGGCCGCCTGCACCCCGGCCAGTTGGTTGCCGGCGCCTCTGCATCTGGCGCCGTTGCTGCTCGGGATGCGGCATTTCAGTCTGGGAGAGAAGTTGGCCCTTGCCGTCGGCATGCTGCGGCTTGCCAGCTGGAAGCCGGCTGCTGACGAGGCAGTGGAGCCGACAGCAGCGGCCTGGCTGGCGGCTCGGCAGCCCGAACGGGTGATTGAGCTGTTCTGGCAGCCGGTGATTGAAAGTGCGTTGGGTGAATCAATCGATCTCGTTGGCCTCTCCGCCGTCAAGAAGGTTGCTGTCGATGGCTTCCTTGCGCATCCGACAGCGGCCGATCTCTGGGTACCAACCCGGCCGCTGGGTGATCTCTTCGGCGATCGGCTGGTCGGCTGGCTCACTTCGCGTGGAGTGAAGATCGTGACAGGGCAGCAGGTGGCTGCGGTCGAACGGGATAGCCGTGGGCGAGCGGTGGGAGTGCGAGTGGGCGATGATCTGATCGCTGCGGACGCGGTCATTCTGGCAGTACCCTGGCGGGCAGCCGCGCGGCTGGTGCCCGGCCTATTGCCACCCGTGGACAATACTTTTGCGGGGTCACCAATCACGGCGGTACACCTTTGGTTTGATCAGCCGATCATCGACCTTCCCCATGCCGTACTGGTTGGCCGGGTATCGCAATGGGTGTTTCAAGAGGAGCAGACTGCCCAAGCTGGGATGCTTGCAGATCATGATCAATCTCATCACTGCCAGGTGGTGATAAGTGCTTCCCGTGGGCTCTGCGGCGGTGATCGGCAGCTGTTGCTTGAGACGGTAGTGGGCGAACTCAAGGAGATCTTTCCGGCTGCTCGGCAGGCCCGTTTACTGCGTTCTCGAATTGTCACTGACCCGACGGCGGTGCTGTCGGTCCGTCCCGGTGTTGACCGGGTGCGGCCACCGGCCGAGTCGGCAGTGCCAAATCTCTTCCTGGCGGGGGATTGGACGGCGACCGGCTGGCCGTCCACGATGGAAGGGGCGGTGCGGAGTGGCCGATTGGCGGCGATGGCGGCGGCTCGGTCGGTCGGACGCACCGCCGCGCCACTGACGGCCGACCTGGCGAAGAATCGCCTCATCCGTCTCCTCGCCCGTAGCTGACACCAGTGGTGACATCAGCCGAAGCAATCTGACCTTTCGTTCGCCAGACACTCCCGGATGAACTCGTCCACAATCGTCAGCATCCTGAACGACTGGCCTTAATGGTGGTCTGATGGATCATTCATTGCTGAGATGACGTCGGCGAGTCCCGCAGCGAGCACCTGGGAGTGCGTCAGGCTCTGCTCCCAGAGTCTCCAGAATTCGACAGCGGCGGCTGGGCGACGCCCCATAGCACCGAGAGCTGTCCCAAGTCGACGCATGGTTGATTGAGGCTGGCTGAGTTTGGCGACCTCCTCAGGCAGGGCCTCGTTGGCTGTATCTGAAATTACGCGGCAGGCCAGTACGCCGACGTTGGCCGCGGCTGCCACTGCCCCGACAGCATATGACTCCATGTCGACAAGCCCCGCCCCGGTCGAATGATGGAATGCTCTTTTTGTCGCCACATCAGTGATGACTCTGGTTACCGTTAGCAGAGTGGTATTGCCGGGGGAATGCGCATCCCAGAGTGGCTCGGCCAGTTTGGGATCGATCGGAAGAGGTGGGCGTTGACGGTCACTGCCGTCAAGCAGCTGGCTGGGGAAAACAAGTTGCCCCCGGGTGAGGCCCGGGTCGAGGCCGCCGGCAAAGCCGGCTGTCACCAGCCGAAGGGGGTGATGTCCATCAATGATCAACTGGGCAGCCCGGGCAGCGGCGACCTCACCACAGCCACTGACGGCCCAAGCAACCGGTCGCCCGGCAAACAGACCCCGTGAAATGCCAAGGCTGTTTGCCCGATAGCTGACAACTTCCGAGACCGATTGCTCAAAGCTGTGGGCTTCGATGGAGAGGGCAAAGATGATGCCGAGACAACAGTCGGCAGCGGAGTCGGCAGACGGTGGCATGGTGAATAAAGGAGTTGCATCGGCCGGAAGGCTTGGTGACCGTTCAACAGCCACGTTCTCCGCTAACGACCTGCGGCCGGCAGGCGACGATTTTTGAGGGCAGCCTCAATCGATCCCGCCACCTGCGTCGCCAGCACTTGTGATCCTTCGGGGGTATAGTGGACATCGGCTGGCTTGCCGATTTTTGCCATCTGAGGCAACGCAAAAGCATAGAGATCATCGACAGCCACCCCCTCGTCCTGCATCACTTCCAGGGCCGTCGAGTTGTAGCGGACCTCATCACCTGGTACGCGGCCCTTGGCTCCCTTTGGAACGGGTGTCGTGGAGCACCAGATAAGTTCTGCATCTGTTTCCTTCAGCCGACGCGTGAGCGTCTGGAGATTTTTCCGGTAGGCCTCAAGGGGAACCTGAATCGGTCCCTTGGCTACGTCGACAAGAGTCCCGCGATCATCGACATGCTTGAGGTCATGCAGGCCCCAGTTGAAGTGAATCACATCCCATTGCTGATTCCCAAGCCAGGCATCGAGTTGGTCAAGACCCCGAGTGGTTGGGCCGCCATTCGTAGGAATTCGGTGGACGTTCGCTTTGCCTGCCAGCAATTCCCGCGTGGCGAGCGTATAGCCGATTGAGATCGAGTCGCCAATCAGCAGGACTCGAGGAAGACCAGCAACATCGGTGACGGGGGCCATCGCCGGATTCTGTCGACGTTGGCGTTGCTGCCCGGCGGGCTCAGCGGCATCCACAAGGGCCGTCCAGAGCAAGGGAAGCAGGAGGCAAGAGAGGAGGCGGGTTGTGAGAGTCATCATCGGGGCACCAGATTGAGCAGAGAAGATTTCGGGCTGTACGGTAGCCATATGCCCGGGCCAATTCGACCAACGATATTGGAGAGCCACGAGTATACGTAGCGACGCAGAGAGAGGGCGAGTGGTTTTCTTGCGGGGGCTGAAGCATCCGGGCAGTGGTTCCTGGGCAGCACGTCTTCAGCCTGATGAGAGGAAGACTCGAAAGCAGGTGCCTCGACCGATGCTACTCGTTACCTCAATCGTGCCACTGTGACGTTCAGCAATTGACTGGCAGATGGCCAGGCCGAGGCCGCCGCCCCTCATCTGGTTGCGGGTGCGGGCAATATCGGCCTGGTAAAAGCGGTCGAAGATCCGCGGCAGATGGTCAGCGGCAATGCCACAGCCGGTATCGGCGACCTCAAGTAACACACCGTTATCCTCAGGAAGAACACTTACGACGATGCGTCCCCCCGCGGGTGTGAATCGTAATGCGTTGTCGATGAGGTTGGCCAAGAGTTGGCGGATTTGCCGGGCGTCACCACGGATACTGCAGGACTCGTCATCCTCGGGGGAGTTGCAGACAAGTTCAGTATTTTGTTCGTCCGCGACACCAGCAAACATGGCGACGGTCTGGTCGGCCAATGGCCCGAGTGCAATCTGCCTGAGACTGAGTTGGTCTGCCTCCGCCGCTGTCTCAGCCAGCAGGAGCAGGTCATTCGTCAGCCGGCCAAGCCGCTGTGTTTCTTCTAACAGGTCGGTGAGAGTTTCATGGTATTCGGCAGTTGAGCGGTCTCGGCTGATGGCCACCTCAAGCGTGTTTCGCACTGCTGCTAGCGGGCCACGAAGCTCGTGGGCTGCATCGGCGACGAATTGCTGCTGTCGTTCAACATGGCGGGCGACCTCGTCGAGCAGCCGGTTGATTGTTCGGGCAAGGTGGTCGAGTTCATCACTCGTGCCGCGGTCGACCAGTCGGTCGCCGAGTCGGGTCGGACGGAGCTGATCGGCCGAGTCCAAAATGTCAGCGATTGGTCGTGTTGCCCGTAGCGCCAGCCAGTAGCCAGCCAGGGGCGTGATCACGGCGATCCCGAGGCCGACGGGAATGAGCAGGCGTGTCAGGGCATCGACATCTTCATCGAGATAGCCGGTTGGCATGCCGATGCGAACGTCAAAGTGATCGGCGGTTGGGTCATCGACCCGGGCCTGGGCAAAACGGTAGCCGGCAACCTGGACCACATCCTCAGTCGGGCTACCAACCACCGGCCAGCGAAGGACAGCAGTTGGGCAGCCGTCGCTGTTCCAGACAGTTTGACCATCGGCGGCAAGGAGTTGGGTAAACCAGCCGCGGGCCTCGTGTCCTTCGGCCTTGCGGCGAAGTTCTGCGATGACCGCAGCGGTGTCGGGTGAAAAGTCCGCGAGGGCGAGGGCGACCTCGTTGACCTCGCCCACGAGGACTGCATCGGCCTCGCGAAAGAGCATGTTCCGGCCACCTGCCCGCACCGCAAATAGGGCAGCCGCAACCGTTAGGAGGACCACCAGCGTGTTCCAGAGCGTTAGCCGGGCTCGAAGCGAGCCCCAGGGCAGCGGGTCAGCTGTCGGCAAGGGCATAGCCACGACCCCTTACGGTCAGGATGCAGGATTCGTTGCGACCCTTGTCGAGCTTGGCTCGCAGCCGGGTGATATGGACTTCAATCACGTTGGTGGGGCCATCCCAGTCAAACCCCCAGACATGCTCACAGAGCATCTTACGGGTCACGACCTGTCCCCGGTAGCGGATCAGCAGTTCCAAGATGCTCAGTTCAGTTGGCGTGAGATCGACCTCGCGACTCCCAATCGTCACCCGCTTGGCGGCGAGATTCAGCCGTAGGTCTCCCGCGGCCAGTTCAGGGGCTGGCCGATCAGCAGTTCGGCGATGGAGCACCTCAACACGTGCCAGCAGTTCGTCGATTGAAAAGGGCTTGACGAGATAGTCATCGCAGCCGGCGTCAAAGCCCTCAAGCTTGTCGGGCAGCGTGCCCTTGGCGGTGAGCATAATGACCGGTGTTCTGACACCTGCGGACCGGGCGGTCCGCAAAACATCGATGCCGGTGGTTCCCGGTAGCATCGAGTCGAGTACTACCAGATCGGCTGCCAGCACGG
>CAZKSP010000215.1:0-5054 GCA_964555385.1 uncultured Chitinophagaceae bacterium | reverse complement strand
GTGCCGCAAGGACATCGCCGACAAGGGACTTCGGCACGAGCGGGAGCAGGCCGCCGCCGCTGACACTGATCCGGCTCTCCCCGCTTCCGCCCCGCCAGAGGCAGCATCATGAAGCTCGGTGTCGGGATCGTCGGCCTCGGCAATCGCTGGGAGGGCCGCTACCTCCCCGCAATCCGCTCACTAGCCGACCGTTTTGAGGTCCGGGCTGTCTGCGAGCAGGTCTCCCATCGCGCCCACCGTGCCGCCGCCGAACTCAACGCAGTCGCCGCTGATGGCTTTCGCGTGATGGCTGGCCGTGATGACGTCGACGCCCTACTTTACCTTGCCGACCAGTGGTATGGCCCAACCCCGATTCTTGCGGCCTGCGATGCAGGCAAGGCGATTTACTCGGCCGCATCCCTGCCCGGACCCCGCGGCGAAATAGACCATTTGCTCGCCCGGGTGGAGCAGTCGGGTATTGCCTTCATGGCAGAACTGTCGCGGCGACATGCGCCGGCAACGGTACGGCTCAAAGAGCTGATTGCGACCAGACTCGGTCTGCCCCGAATGGTGTTCTGTCATCAGCGTGTGCCTCACCCCCCCGCTGAAAACCAGGAGCAGGCAGAGCACGT
Source organism: uncultured Chitinophagaceae bacterium (assembly GCA_964555385.1). Lineage (GTDB taxonomy): Bacteria > Planctomycetota > Planctomycetia > Pirellulales > UBA1268 > UBA1268. The sequence goes on along the minus strand of CAZKSP010000215.1, from coordinate 4,443 downwards.
ACGCCGCAACCTGATCGAAATGATTGACTGGTGTTGCTACGTCATCGACCGCCCACCAAGTAGCGTCGTCTCGGTTCGGCACGCAGCTTCAGAGCAACAGGCTGCGAATGATTACCAGATGATGAGCCTCGACTTCTCTTCAGATGCGATGCCTGGCACCGGCCCGCTGGCGCAGATCAGTAGCGGCCAATACATCCCCGCCAGTTGGGAAGAGGCAATCAGTTTCCGACCACCAGCCGCCTTGCAGGTCGCCTGCGAACGAGGCATCGCCTTCATCGATCTGCCGGCGGGGCTGGTCTGGTTCGATGACGCCGGCAGACATCAGGAGTCGCTTGAGAGCGAGCGTCCTGTCGACGAGTCGATGCTGCTGCAATTCCACCGGGCCACCACCAGTCTGGTCCGGCGGATCGGAGGCCTCGGCGACATGGTGCGGGCGTTGCGGATTCTCGAGGCAGCGACCATCAGCCAGGAAGGCGGGCACCGGATTTCCCTTGGAAATGACTGACGGCAGCCTTCCCCAAGTCGATCAATCACTCACTTAAGGCTGCCACCACCAGATCACCAATCTCGCTGGTGCCATGCCCCATTCGCCCGGCTGCCTGGCTTTTCATCTTCGTACCAGTGACCGAAGCAACAGCCCGATCGATACGGGCTGCCGCTTGAGGCTGCCCTGACTGCTCCAGCAGCATCGCCATGGCGTTGATCGCTGCAATTGGGTTGATAACGTTTTTGCCGGTGTACTTCGGGGCACTGCCACCCATCGGCTCAAACATACTCACACCGCCGGGATCGGGGTTGAGACTCCCGCCGGCCGCTACTCCCATGCCTCCCTGAAGAATGCCAGCCAGGTCGGTAATGATGTCACCGAACATGTTGGTTGTCACGATCACATCGTAAGCCTGAGGATCCTTGACCATCCACATGCAGCAGGCATCAACATGGTTGTAATCGGTGGTGACATCCGGGTAGTCCCGGGCCACCTCTTGGAAGGTTCGCCACCAAAGATCATGCCCAAAAGTCAGAACATTCGTCTTGGCAACCAGCGTCAGCGTTTTCTTGGGGCTGTTCCGTCGCCGCGTGTACTCAAACGCCCAACGGATACACCGTTCGCAACCCTTGCGTGTGTAGATCGCCTGCTGGACAGCCACTTCGTCCGAAGTTCCTTTTTTAAGAAACCCACCAACACCGCAGTAGAGGTCTTCAGTGTTTTCACGAACGACGACGAAGTCGATGTCGTCCGGCCCCCGGCCTGCCAGCGGGGTCTCGACACCCGGCAGCAGCTTGACTGGCCGTAAGTTGATGTACTGGTCAAGCTTGAATCGGAGTTCGAGGAGCAGTCCCTTTTCGAGTACTCCCGGGGGGACATCGGGATGGCCGATCGCCCCCAGAAAGACGGCGTCCTTTGACCGCAGCAGTTCCAAACCGCCCGACGGAATGATCTCTCCGGTTCGCAGATAGCGATCGCCGCCCCAGTCAAGCGGTTCGACAGAGTAGGCAAAGCCCTCTAACTGCGCGACCGCTGCAAGCACTTTCAGCGCCTCTGCGGTCACCTCCGGACCGGTCCCATCTCCGGCAATTGTGGCAATAGCAAGGGGTGATGCAGACATGGGAAATCTCCTGGGGGAAAGATAAGAAACCTACAGCCCCCAGACGATTCCGCAAGCGATTCTCCGCAAGCAGGAGAAAAAGCGTTCCAACGACCAGACCCGATCAGGCCCCACGGGATGGCCAAAACAAAACGTTCAGTTTTGGCTGAACGACAAAGACTTATTTGGCTTCGCACCAAGCGGGTTTCGCAAGAACCGCTGGCGGCAGCCCTCGCAGAGATCAAAGCGAAGCGAGCGGGTGCCATCGTCGAGGAAAGCAGCCAGATCCTGCTCCTCCATCCGTTCAAGCAGGTCGTGCATGTTTTCGAGGTGATCGTCACACGCTCCGACGTCATCCGCGTCACAGCGTTCGTCGGGTTCCCCTTCAACCGCCGGGAACACTGAAATCTTGACGACATGTCGCAGGCCGACATGGGGATCAATCGGTCGTTGACAGAGATCACAGGAATAATGCAGCACTGGTCGCCTCCGAGCCTTTTTGGTGGGGAGCGGTCGGTCGCCGATTTCGGCGGCGGTGAGCGGATCAATACATCATGCCTCACCTCCCTCGGAGTTTGACGGCATTTTACAAGAAAGGCAAGTCTTCAATCGGTGCTTTCATTCGTGGCCATCGAGGCAGCAGGAATCGGCCCAAAGGAACCCCCCTTGGCAGGCAGTTTCTCTGCTGCCGAACCCCCGCAACCGACAAACAAGCATTTGGCAGCCTCCGTGACGGGGCGGTAGACTGCACGAATCGGTGGGTTTTTCAATCCGTCCAGACGCGTCATCACGGTTAGCGACGATGGCAGCTGCAACTCACTTCTCCCCATTCGCGCCAGCAACGCTTGGACTGAGCGTGTTGGTGCTCAACCGCTCATTCATGGCGGTTCAGGTAACGAACGTCCGTCGATCACTCACGCTGCTGTTTCGGGAACTTGCTGAGGTCGTTCACATCGAAGAGGGTCGATTTTCGGCCCATTCGATTGACTCATGGCGAGAGCTTTCAGCCATCGAGGCCCTCGACCGGTCTCCGGACCAGGACTGGATCCGGGCGGTCGGCTACGAGTTGCAGGCACCCCGCGTGATCCGGCTACCGCACTGCGACCGGCGGCCACGGCATGGCCTTCGATTTAATCGGCGGAACGTATTCGCCCGCGATGCCAATCGCTGCCAGTATTGCGGCAAGAGTTTTCCCACCAGCGAACTTTCGCTTGACCACGTGCTGCCGAAAAGCCGGGGTGGCCCCACGAGTTGGGAAAACATCGTTTGTGCTTGCGTCGCCTGCAATGTCCGCAAGGGCGGCCGCACACCGCGCGAAGCCCGGATGCAACTTGTCCGTCAGCCAGCCATGCCGAAGCGCAGCCCGCTCATGGCAGTGAAACTGCATAACCCCAAGTACGCGAGCTGGAAAAACTTTGTCGACCAAGCCTATTGGCTGGCCGACCTCCAGCAGTGACCTGAGGCCGCCTCGATCCACTACTCGCAGAGCGGATCTTTCTTCTCGGTGATCACGGGCAACTGTGGTGACATCTCGGCATTGAGTTCGGTGAAGTCCTTCCACTCTGCCGGCAGGTTATCTTCGTGGAAGATAGCCTCGACGGGACATTCCGGAACGCAGGCCTCACAGTCGATGCACTCGTCGGGATGGATGTAGACCATCTGTTCTCCCTCATAGAAGCATTCGACCGGGCAGACAACGACACAGTCTGTGTACTTGCAGGCGAAGCAGGGCTCAGCGACGACGTGCGTCATGGTGGGGTAACTCCTCGTTTGAAACACTCTGAACATTCTGGCGGTCGTGCTGACGTCCGCCCCGGCTTTCAGCCGGACCGCAACACCTTAGGTCGTCTGTAACGATTATGGCAGTGCTACGGGCAGCGGCATCGTAGGAGGCCGTTTCTGGACTGTCAACGAAAGGTCAATCGGCCTCTAAGGGCACTTCCCTTCAGTATTCGCGACGCGACCGCTAGAAGAATCGGCCCGACCAGGGTTCGGCCTTGGTGACTCGATCGCCTAATGGGTATATTTCACGGGGCAAAGGCACCGGTGCCGTGGAGTAATCGGCATGACAAGCGATCGTGACACCCCAAATGGGTCATACTGCCCGCCAGCCGACTGGCAGCTGGTTGAGGCCTGTATCGCCGGAACTCCCGGGGGCTGGGATCTTTTCATCAGGCGGTTTGGCCGGCTGATTGCCGAGGTCGTCTCCCGGACTGCAGCCCGCCGGAATCGTGGCCTCTCAAACACCGACCACGATGACCTCGTTGCCGAAGTTTTCGCCGAATTGCTTGCTCGCGAGGCCGCGGCCCTCAAGATGTTTTCCGGCCGCTCGACGCTGACAACCTATCTGACGGTCATTGCCCGCCGGGTGACTGTTCGGCAGCTCCAGCGCCAGCTGCGGTTGATCGTCCCAGCGGCGGAGGACGATGCCGCAGGCGATGCTCCTGATAAAAAACTTTCGGCCACTGAGGCAGCAGCTCAGCAGGAGGAAATCGACCACTGGCTTGCATGCTTGGAGAAAACTGATCAGGTTCTCGTTCGAATGCACGACCTTGAGGGGCACAACTATAGCGAGATCGCTCGGGCAACCGGCATTCCAATCAATTCGATCGGCCCCCGACTCTCTCGGGCACGAGCCACCATCCGGCAGGCCCGCGACGAAGACGAAAGACGCGATGACGCAGCCCCATCGGCCTGAGAGAACGATCGGCTCCTCTATCAGCCTCCAACTGGCTTAATGGTGACCGCAGGATCGGCCAGATCGACTGGTTCATAACCTTCATAGGCTGGCATCTGACAGAGTTGACCAGAATCGGTGGTGGCCGAATTGATGACGAGGCACGTCAGCTCCAGCGTG
>CAZKSP010000214.1:0-5116 GCA_964555385.1 uncultured Chitinophagaceae bacterium | reverse complement strand
AAGAGAAATATTTCCCAGTAGTGATCCTGACCAATCACCGCACGCCAGCGATCCGAGCCAACCGGAATCCGGGTAATTCGCCGAGCCGTCCCCTCAAGCACCAGTTGGTCACCTCGATGAGTCGCAAACCATGCCTCTGCCGGATCAAGGAGTGGCACCAGATCAGCCGGGGGCTGAGGCCGCATTGCGGACGTTGCGATCAGCGTTCTGCCAGCCGCCAGACAACAGTAGAAAGCCTCCGCTTCTGCCGTACCCAGCGGCTGACCATCGACAACACTGGCAAAGAGCCCATAGTCCATGCCTGCATCAGCAAGCGGCGTGTCGGGCCACCAGGACAGTCGTAGCGAGACGGCCAGCATGGTCGCCCCCCCCTGCCCCGGCGTTGCTGGGCCGGCAACTAGCAGGGCCTCACTGGCAACCTGCTCGTCGAGTTGCCCGGCGGCCGGCCACCCGGCTGGCCGCTCAGAAACCACGAGCCAGACATCCGGCGTCTCAGCCTGTTTCAGCCGAACTAAACTCAACGTAGCGCGGCCAGCAATCAACGCTAGTTCATTGGGTAGGGTAATCTGACGGACCTCAACTGCCTGCCCTACCAGTCGCACAGGACGACTCTCCTGGCGATACTTCGACAGATCTGCGGGAGGAATCTGCACTGCTTCCTCCAACCATGCCTGCTGCCAGTCCGCCGGGGCAGCCTTCAGGCGATCGAGCAGTCGGACCAGTAGCCGCAGCGCGGACAGCGGCGGCTCAACGGAGTCGCTCCCCGGCAAAACATCAGAGAGCTCTTCACGGTCAGCTGCGACAAGCTGCCAGGAGGAGAGATATTCCTCAAGCGTTCTCGCTTCTGCTGTTGGGAACATGCCGATCGCCAAGAGCACCACAACCGCCAGCGACCCTGACCGCTTTCGCCTGAAGCGATCAGGCTGTCCACCGCCAGCCCGTCTCACGACGAACTCGGACGAAAACTGGTGTTGTCGCCCAAGGCATCAGCGACCGGCTCCGTGCCGACAAACTCAGCCGAGGGGAGAACTACCGGCCCAGCCTGCTGCTGCCGCCGAAACTCCCGCCATACATAGAGCCCAAAGGATCCTGCTAGCGTGAAGGGCATCGCGAGCATGAGCAGGATGCTGTAAAAATAACCCCGGGCAATGTTCGCTCCCTGCGAGTCAGCCGCGGCAAGTCCGTCTTTGCAAGTCGGACAAGCTTCCGACACGCCCGCCAGCATGACGAGCAGGCAGACAGCCAAAGCAAAAAGTATCCGAGGCATCCTCATGGCTTTATTATAGGCAGCATTCCGCTCGCGAGCGCATCCGGCGGAGCTGGGTAGAGGTGATAGACCATCGCATAGATGACCACCCCAGTGACTGAAACGTACAGCCAGATTGGGAGGGTGACCCGCCCAAGAAGCCGATGCTGCCGCCACTTTCCCCGCCAGGCCAGCACGAACATCGCGATCGCTAGAAACGGAACCGCCACTGCCAGCACGATATGGGTCAGCAAAATCCCCAGATAGACAAGTCGCACTGTTCCCTGCCCCGCAAAGCTGACATGCCCCACCAGATAGTGGTAGGTAAGATAAGACACGAGAAAACAGGCCGAGACAAGAAAAGCCGCCACCATGGCCGCACGATGTGCCCGCCAGTGCCCGCGGGCAATGAACAGCCAGCCAGCCGCCAGTAGCAGAGTAGCCACCGCGTTGAGCACCGCGTTCAGGGTCGCCAGCGGATGGATCGCAAGCAGCGGTGCAAAAGCAATCAAGGCAAATCCTCCGCCAGCACGTCACGGATGAGTTTTTTCAGCCGCTGCACGCGGTCTTCCTGAAGCAGGTGATAGCTCCCCCGCATCCGTCCCTGGCGGTCGAAAACCACGCCACGTTCCGAATGCACACCGACCTCGACTGGCAGTTTGAAGGTCTCCATGCCCACCCGCTTGATGACGGCCATGTCACCGGTCAGAAACTTCCAGTTGTTCTGGTCGGCCTCAAACCGAGCTGCGTAATGACCGAGCACCTCCGGAGTATCATTGTCGGGGTCACATGTAAGACTGACTGCGACAAAATCTGGATTGTCAATCTCCCGGATGATGTCAGCGATGGCCTGATTCTCACGAAAACAAGGTCCTGGGCAGTTGGCAAAGAAGATGCTCCCCATCCAGACCTTGCCAGCCAGCGAAGCCGAATCAAATGGCTCTCCCGCTTGGTCGGTCAACTGAAACCTTTCCGCGACTGCCCCGGGAGGCTGCTGCTCTGGCGTCACTGCCGATTCCGGCGTCGATTTCAGTGTGACAGCCGCATTCTGCTGCCGGGCAGTCGTCTCTCCGGGCGATTGCTGTGAACCGCAGCCGGTTGTCACCAACACGGCCATCGTGACCGCAATTCCCGTCAGCCGACCACATCGGTGCGAATGTAGCTGCCGCTCAGTGGTCATGATCACCCGCATGGTGTGATTCCCCTTCGGCTGCATTGGCGGCCCGCTCGAGTAAAAGCAGGTCCGCAGGCCTAGCCATGTGAAGGGCGCGTTCCTGAGCGACCATGCGGTTTCGTAAACCAACATCTGGTATCAACATGATCGCCAAGAAAATCGCCATCATCGCAGCAGGGATCGTCAGCACATACTTCCAATTCGCCTCCCAAAGCACATGCATGAAGAACAAGACCACCAGCAGCGCTTTCGTGCAGGAGACTGCCATCATAAAAGCCCAGCCAACCTGAGGCTCATCCCGCCAGGGCCAGTAGGATGAATAGGTGAAGAACGACATGGTCGTCAGAAAGCAGAGGGCACAGAAGACGGCAAGATACAGCCCTAACCCACCGTGGCTTTCATCACCATGACCCGCGGGCTGATCGGCGGACGTACTGCCACCTCCAGCCCGCGACTCCGCAAGTGGGCCCGGTTCAGTGACCGGTCCATGGGAAGCAGTGGTTTCGTTGGGGTTTGGTGTCGACATGGTGTGGTCTCACAATTTGTCGGCGACGGGCAAATGGTTCAGTCGCACTCAGAACAGGTACAGAAGGGGAAACAGAAAGATCCAGACAAGGTCCACAAAATGCCAGTAAAGACCAGCATTTTCAATCATCCCCGCATGCTTTGGACCAAGTTCGTACAGCAACAGAATGCTGAAAACGATCAGGCCAACAATGACGTGGACAGCATGGAAACCCGTGAGCAAAAAATAGGTGCTTGCCCACATGTTGCCGCCGGGAATCACGATTGGCAGTTGCAGCCAGGAAAAAGTCTCGTTGAGGCCGCCGCCATGACCATGTCCTCCAGCGGCCTCGTTTGGCAGGGGCATCACTTGATCGGCGATGACTGCCAAATCGAAGGCCTGTTGGTCAACCGCCATGGCCATTTCACGGACCTGCGCTAATCGTCGTCGGCCGGTCACTTCTTCAGCCGTGAGTTCTGACTCTGGCCGGGCATCCAACTCCTTCATTTGCTCGATAATGGCCGGATCACTCAACCGAGCTCGGACAGCTGAGCCATAATAAAGATCCGGTCGCTCATAAATGAGGCCTCGCGGTGCCGCAGGATAAATGCCGTGACTGAACTTGGCCGAGTACTCATAGGCCTTGATGCCGAGAAAAAGCCCGCCGAGGATCAGCGTTGTCAACATCCATATTTTTGCCAGGGACCGCTTGTTGGCCCGGGCAGCCTCCAGCGCTAGCACCACGGTCACACTGGAGCAGATCAGTACGAACGTATTGAAGGCACCGATCGGTTCACTGAGATGAACATGGTGCGGCTTTGGCCAGACAGCAGCACCAAATCGAAGCACCACATAGCTGCCGAGGAGCGCGGCAAAAAACATGATTTCTGTCGAAAGAAAAAGCCACATAATCAATTTGCCGCGGGAAAGCGGCAGCCCGGGCTGGTACTGAAGCACCGGACCATGATGGCCGTGGGCATCGTGGGCAATTGAAGCGGCAGAGGCATTCATGGCAAAAGTCGCAGAGGATCGGGAAGCATTGGTGAGAAAGACAAACGGACGGTATCCAGACTGAATCAAGGGCCGAGTGACCGGTCACTCGGCCCACCGAAGCCAATGGCGGCTGCCATCAGCACGAGTAATACGGCAAGCGAGGTCAGCAAGAGCCACCTCGCCGACCGATCATCACGATTGATTGCGAACCAAATCGCTCCGCAAGCATAAACGATTGAGGCCAGCCCGGCCGTCAGAAACATTCGGATGCTGCCCGACGGTACGGCCAGCACCAGACTGACCGGAACCAAAGCCAGCGCCGCCGCAAGTGACTGCCCCGCTGCTCGAAGACCCGACGGGTCAGCAACTGTGAGCATCTGCAACCCGGCGTCGGCATATTGCCGACGATAGAGCCACGCGATGGCCATGAAGTGCGGAAACTGCCAGAGGTACAGGACCGTTCCAAGAGCTGCCGTAGCGAGGCCGCCGGCCGCATCGCCGGCCAGCAATCGCGTCGGTCCGTCCGCCGCCAGCCAGCCGATACCGACTGGCAAGGCACCGGCAACAGCGCCAACCGCAGTATTGAGCGGAGAAACCCGCTTCAGCGGCGTGTAAGCAACAACGTAAATCAACCACGTGACAGCGGCAACAACTGCTGCCCCAAGGCCGCCAGCTCCGGCAAGAAAGCCCAATCCCACCACGAGACTGGCTCCCGTCAGCCACCATCCCTGGGCTACCGAGAGACGCCCGGAGGCCAACGGACGACCTGCTGTCCGCGGCATCAATCGATCACTCTCTCGTTCAAGAATCTGGTTTGCAATACTCGAACTCGCAGCCACAAGCCCAGTTCCCAGCAACACCAGCATTGTCGGCAGCCAGGCAAGGCCCCCCGGGGTCGCGGTAAGCCACATTGCGGCAAAGACGGTTACCAGCACCATCATCGCGATCCGAGGCCGAACCAATGCCGCAACCTCAGAGGTAAGCGAACGCGTTCGATGGCTGGCGTGCACCTTCGTCAAACTTTCTGAATAACCAGCCCCGATCGATGGGGCTGTCGATGTCGCCAACCGGCTCATACCCAGGCCCTCCTACTGGAGGACAGCGACAACGCCCCGAGTTGCGGAATACCGCCCGAGACAATCGCAAGCACGACGCTGTTTGCCAAAATGAACATGCCGAGCAGGACATGCCCTGTCAC
>CAZKSP010000213.1:0-5120 GCA_964555385.1 uncultured Chitinophagaceae bacterium | reverse complement strand
GAAGGGCACCGGCCAGCGGTCGTCCTGGAAATACATTGCACCGCAGCCCGAGCCACCGCCGTAGTCCGCCAGCGGCGGCATGATCTCTTCGCTGAAATTGATGTAGAGCGACGGATAGCCGTAGTGGGCCGTCTGCATCACATGTGAAAGGCGGATATCCCAGCCGCCACCGTCATTCGTGTTGTCGCGGGTGTAGAGGTTCAGCAGCGGATCAATCGCCACATCGACAATGTTTCGCTGCCCCCAGGAGTAAATCTCCATATTGCTGCCATCGGGTCGCACCCGCACCACCCCGCCCCCTCGTCGGCTGAGCCTTGTGCCATCGGCACCAACCGCGTCTTGAAAGCCAAAGTCACCGACAGCGATATAGATCCAGCCGTCGATCCCCATGCGGATGCCGTTGGTGGTGTGATCCGCCCCACGGCTGGCGACGTCATTGGTGCTAATGCCCTCAATCAACACCTCGCTGGTCTCCGCAACCCCATCGCCGTCATGGTCATGAAACACAGAGAGCAGCGGCGGGTGCAGCACCCACAGCGATCCGTTGTCGTAGATCAGTCCTCGCGGATGATCCATGCGGGCAAACTCGGTGATGTCATCTGCTTTCCCGTCGCCATCGGTATCGAGACATCGCAACACCTTGCCCCGGCCAGGCTCTTTTCCAAGCGAACCCTGCTCATCAACACCCACAAAAACCTCGCCCGTCGCCGCAGCAGTCAGGCAGACCGGGTAGTTCACGTCTGGCGGCGTGCCGAAGACCGTCGCTTGAAACCCGTCGGCCACCCGCACATCAGCAAGGCTTCCTTTCATACCATCGGCCGATCCATCGCTGACCAGATCAGCAAGTTCGCCAGCTGACGCCTCCAGTTCCCAGAGCGACCCCCAGCCGCCGGTACTGCAGCCGAGAAAGGTCACCCGGAGGTATCGCGTGCTCGGAGCATCGACCTTGTGGGTCACCACACCTTTCTTGCGTTTGTTCTTGCGAGCATCTACCAGTACGGCCCAGGTCTCGCCGTCAGCAGAGCCTTCTACGGTGTAGAGGTAGATGGCCCGCTTTCGCTGCTCCCAGTGGAGCCGAATGTTGCGGAGGTGTTGCGGCTGGCCAAGGTCAACCGTCACCCACTCGTCCGTCTGCCCGCCATTGGCACACCAACGCGTGTCGAGCCGTCCATCGGTCAGGTGCTGCTCTGGGTTGCCACCTTGGGTGCTCTTGGCAGTGACCAACGACTCAAATGCGAGGTTCTCTTCACCGCAACAGTTGCCACCGGCGGCCACCGAGGTTGACTCAAGCGGCGCATCAATCATTTTCCGGATCTCAGCATCCAGCTCAGAGGTTGCTTGCGTGAAGCCCGCCTCCACATCGCGGCCGGTTGCCCAGAGCACGGCGCGAGCCATCATGTCGAGGTAGGCCGGCTCCGCCATCGTTTCGTTGTAGTGGCCCATCGTGCAGCCAAACACCCGTGTGCCGTGGTAGTCGTTGGTCCAGACACACACCTGCGGATCGCCATCCGGCTGCCGATTGGCCTGGGCCAGGGGCGTCGCCGTGTCGAACACACGGGCACTGTGGTAGAGCTCGCCCTTCGGCGCCACAAACTGCGGGCCGAAGCTCTTCATGATCGGATGATCAGGCTTCAGATTGTCGGCCGTGTAGGAGTAGTGCGGACCATGACCAGGCGACTGGAGGCCTACAAACCGAAACCAGCGGTCATCGCTGACGCGGTAGCAATGCATTGCACAGTGGATCAGGATCGCCGGTGTGCCGTCGCGATGCGGCTGAAGAATGCGATCCACGAAGGCGAGATCTTTCACCTCTGAAAAGCACTCGTTGTGCACCACGATGTCAAAGCCATCGGCCCAATTGGGGTCGTCGTAGAGCGGGATCGGTGTATTGGTCGTCGTGCCGCCCTGGTGCACCACGGTCCACCGCACATTCGCTCGACCGCTGATTCCACGGGTAAGGATCTGTTTCTGGCGGTCGTAGTCGTGGCAGCAGCCGCCCGTGACGAGTAGTGCCTGGATCGGTCGCTCGTCAGTTGGCGTAACTGCGTCTTTGGCGTCCGTCTCTGCAGCCGAAACCCCTCGCCCGAGAGAACTCACAAGCAGGCCACTAAGCAGCATCGCCACAAAAGCCCACTGTGAAGCCGTTAGCCAGAGCGGTCGCTTATTCATTGGTGCACTCTCAAGCAAAGGTAATTCAAGAGGGTTGGCGGACGGCCTGAGCTGTCCGTTGTATCCGGCTATTTTCCAAGTTAGTCGCTGCAATTCCACCACACCAGCCCTGTGCGGTCGCTTCGACTACGCCAACAACCGCACAAGGCTGCGCCGCAGATACTGCGGGCAGGTCATCTGTAGATGCGTCCTCGGACGCCCCGCCGCCATAATTGCACTTTTGCCAGTCGTTGGTCACATTACTTGGATCACGAAGACATTCCCGTCGGCAGTACATTCGCTGGAACCACACATGCCTCGAATCATTTGTCTTACATCGCTTGTAATTTTCACGACCGTTTCCACAGTTTTGGCTCAACGACTGGAGATCCCTCGTCGACACGAGAAACCGCCTGGGCCACCACTGTCAGCAGAGGAAGCTGTCAAGCGGATGGTCGTCCCGGAAGGATTCTCAGTGGAAATCGTCGCCAAGGAACCGGAAGTAGTGAATCCGGTTGGCATGTGCATCGATGAGAAGGGCCGCTTCTGGATTACCGAGAGCTTTGAGTATCCACGCCGCGAACCGGGTCCAGGGGAGGACCGGGTAAAGGTTCTTGAAGACACCGACGGCGATGGCAAGGTTGATAAGAGCACCATCTTTGCCGACGGATTGAACATCCCGTCAGGAATTGCCGTTGGTCATGGCGGCGTTTGGGTGGCAAACGCGCCAGACATTCTGTTCATGCAGGATACTGACGGCGATTTGAAAGTCGACAAAATCGAGAAAGTTGTCACGGGGTTTGGACGGACCGATACGCACGAGCTACCAAATTCGCTGACGTGGGGGCCCGATGGCTGGCTGTATGGTCTGAATGGCGTATTCAACTATTGCGATGTGAAATACGCGGAGGACAATCCTAACTTTGACCCGAAACATCAGGGTTGGAAATTCACCTGTGCGATGTTTCGTATTCATCCTCGTACGCGAGAGTTTCAGATTTTTGCCGAAGGCACCAGCAATCCCTGGGGCATTGCAATAAATGGTGACGGCGAATTTTTTATCTCCGCCTGTGTGATTGATCACTTGTGGCATATCGTCGAGAGTGCGTATTACATTCGCCAGGGCGGTCCCTATCCGCCGCACACTTGGCCAATGCGGTCGATCGTCGATCACAAGCATCAGAAAGCCGCCTACTGCGGCATTACCTGGTTCGACTCGGAAGCGTACCCCGAGGAGTATCGCGGTGTGCTGTACATGGGCAACATTCACGGCGGCTGCATCAACGCAGACATCGCCGAACGCAGCGGAGCGACGTATAAGGGTCGGCCGCACCCGGGTTTTCCCGCACCGCAGGGTGCATTTGAAAATGACACCGTCGCCAAGATTGGCGAAGGCGACGAAGCCAAACTCGCTGACTTCTTGACGGCTAACGATGCCTGGTTCATGCCAGTCGTGCAAAAGGTTGGCCCCGATGGCTGCCTGTACATCTTAGACTGGTATGACCGCTATCACTGCTATCAGGACGCGAACGCCGATCCAGAGGGGATCGAGCGATCAAAGGGGCGGCTCTACAAAGTCGTCTACAAAGGTCACAAGAATCGGAAAGCTGAAGACTTAGGGGCAAAGTCCGATGAGGATCTCGTCGCGTTGCTCGATGATGCGAATGTCTATAAGCGGGAGACGGCTCAGCGGTTGTTGCAGGAGCGGATCGGCCCGAGTACCGAAATTGCGAAGTCTATCGTTGAGCGAGTCCTTGACCGTTCCGTTCAGGATGATCAACGACTCCGTTTGATCTGGGCTCTCGCAGGTTCGGAAGCCGGAATTCCAGAAGACCTACTCGAGTTTCTCGTTACTCACAAGTCGCCACTCATCTCAGCATGGGGGGTTCGGATCGCGAGAAACATGGAGCAGGCCAATCCTGGAATCGGTCAGATGGTGGTGGGTGAGTGGCTGACTGCAAACGCAGAGGACCCGTACAGCAGCAAACGTTTTGCTCACCTTCCCGCCGTTGTGTTGCGTGAGCTAGCTCCTCTGATTCAACGATATGAAGCATCGAACGGTATGCCGCCATCGCCCGAATTTCGGAAATCAATCGAACTCGCGCATGTTCAGGGAGCGGGAAGGCAGGATGCGCTCATAACGCACCTGGTATGGCAAAACGTCCTGCAATTAGTCTCCAGTCCGCAGGGATCACAAGATTTCGTCAATGCCTTGAGCGTGTTGCAATCGCAAGGCGATCCCGTTTCGCTACCCTGGTTAGACCGAGTCGTTAAGACGCTGTTGTCAACGCAGGCGGTCAATGCCAGGCAGGCAGTTCTGTTGATCGAGGCGGCAAAAAGAAGCGGAAATGGTCAGGCTGCCAAGGTTATTGCCGCCATCTCACGGAGCATCCAAGAGTCCCCTCCCAATAAAAAGTTCATTGACGAGTTGCGTGTTGCGTTGGCCGCGGAAATTCATGAGTCGCTTCTACGTTCAGGGAAGCAGCCGCTTGCCAACGAATACCTTTTCCTGGGGGTGGTTTTGGGAATAAGCGAAGCGAAAGCCGTGATGCGGCAACAGATATCGCAGTCCAGCGATGAGTCGTTTCGGCTTCGCGGAATTGAAACCCTTATTGCTGCTGGTGATAGAGAAATTTTCGAGCTCATCCGGGAATCATTGATTTCAAAGGATGCGTCACGTGAGTTTCGGGCAGCAATCATTGCGTCGATGGGGCGGGTGAATCACCCGCAAGTCGCACGCTTGCTGCTGAATATGTTCACTGAACTTGCGACTTCGGAGCGTCCGAAAGCAGTTGAAGTGTTGACGCAGCGCGATTCCTGGTCGGCCGCCCTGCTGGAAGATATCGAAGCCAAGTTGCTCGAGAAAGACATCATCAATCTCAATCAATTGAAACGTGTCGCATCATTTAAGAATGAAGAACTACAAGAGCTTGTCGCAAAGATCTACGGTCAGATACGTGGCGATCGGCGTT
>CAZKSP010000212.1:0-5122 GCA_964555385.1 uncultured Chitinophagaceae bacterium | reverse complement strand
AGCCGAAGGAACTTGGCGTCAGCCGGGTGGCCGCTGTCTGAGCCGATTCCGCACCACTCACCATTCACCCAACCGGAGTTCACTCGTATGTCGACTGACGCCTCATCGCCTACCGATTCACCCGAGCCCACGGCTGCCACCCAGCTGGCGCCAGCTGACACAACCGTTCAGGCCGCGGCTGCAGTTGATGCGGCCCCCGTTACTAGGGCGGCTTCGGCTCACCGCAAGCGGGTTGATCTTGCTGGCAATGTGATTGCCACCGGGCGGCGAAAGACTGCTGTTGCCCGCGTTCGGTTGCGGTCTGGTAGTGGCGTGGTGACGGTGAACAGCCGACCGCTCGAAGTCTATTTCTCAACCGTCAAAGACCGTGAGCTGGTTGCTGGCGCTCTGAGCCATGTTGGCCGCCAGCAGTTGGTCGATGTCGACATCACCGTGACCGGTGGCGGGCCGACCGGTCAGGCGGGTGCCTGCAGACTGGGCATCGCCCGGGCACTCAAAGACTTTGATGGGGAGCTGGCTGAACCGCTACGGCAGGGTGGCCTACTGACCCGTGATGGACGAATGAAAGAGCGGAAAAAGTACGGCCTGCGGGGTGCCCGCC
Source organism: uncultured Chitinophagaceae bacterium (assembly GCA_964555385.1). Classification (GTDB taxonomy): domain Bacteria; phylum Planctomycetota; class Planctomycetia; order Pirellulales; family UBA1268; genus UBA1268. The sequence goes on along the minus strand of CAZKSP010000212.1, from coordinate 4,521 downwards.
GCGGCACCCAGTTCTCGAAGCGATAGGTTTCGAGAGTACGGTATTTTCCCGATAATCGATCCGATCGGCAGATTCGGTCGAGCTGGTCCAATTTCCTCTCCGCCTTATCCGAAGTAATACTGAAAGTGTTGCTTTTGTTCAGTGGCCTCCTTGGCGGGCGACCGGGCGTGTCCGTTGCCAAGCGTGTTGCAGGTGAATCAAGTATCGGACCGGGACTAACTTCCATGAAACGTTTCGTTGGGTTTTTGGGGCTCCTGCTGGGACTGATTGGAACCTCGCCAGTACTTGCAGTTGAGCGCGTGACATCCGCGGCAGCATCGCCTGTCCCGCACGATGTTCTGGCGGCTGAAGCAGCTGGCCTGATCGCTTTGAAATACATTCCCAACGATTCTCGTTCAGCGCAGGTCGTTGTTGAGAATAAATCAGATCAGCCGTTAACCCTGCGTCTCCCGGACGCTTTTGCAGGCGTGCCAGTGCTTGCCCAGTTCGGGATGGGGGGAATCGGTGGCGGTGGTGGCATGGGCGGTGGCATGGGCGGTGGCATGGGCGGTGGTCAGGCCATGGGTGGCGGCGGCATGGGTGGCGGCATGGGTGGCATGGGCGGTGGCATGGGTGGTATGGGTGGCGGCATGGGCGGCATGGGTGGCGGCATGTTTTCGGTCCCACCGGAGAAAACGAAGGTGGTGAAAGTTGCCACCGTTTGTCTGGAGTACGGCAAGGATGAGCCCTCCCCTCGGTTGCCTTACCGGATGGTCCGGCTCGACAGCTTTTCGGAGGATCCGGCTTTGGCGGCCATCATGCTGGCTCTTGGACGCGGGGAAATTTCCCAGAAAGTTGCGCAGGCAGCTGCCTGGCATCTGTCCAGTGGTCGTTCCTGGCAACAGCTTGCCGCAGAGAAGATTGACCGGGCTGGTGGGGTCCCCGATTTGCAGTACTTCTCAATGGCCGAATTGCTTGCAGCTCGGCAAGTCGTGGCCATTGCAGTCGAACGGACCGGTCGAGCCGTTGGCAGCACAGCCTCGGGGCTACGTCAGCCTCGCTCCCCTGGTGAGGGCTGATTGACGCGGGGCGGTGATCGGATTCCCGATGACCGATCAGGTCGTGCGTCCCGTTGAAAAGCGGTGCTGATGGGGGGGCGCTGGTTCTTCCCCGTAAGGCCTGTCGGCACCCGTCATCCGCGTCATCTTCTGGGGGCAGAATTTTTAGCCCAATTTCTAGCCGGGTACTCAACAAACGACGTTTTTTTGGGTACAAGAAAGGGTTGGTCGGGGCGGTGGCGTGAGTCCACCGATTGCAACCATCGCCGGCCCTAGTGCTGGCCCACGGGAGAGCTGTTGGAATGGAGAAGCCTGCGAGCACGTCAACTGACGCGGCGGGAGAAGTTATTGTTGAGGCCCGAAATCTTTCGAAGACCTATCGGGACTTCTGGGGCCGCAGCAAGAAGGTTGCCCTCAAGCCGCTTGATCTTGAGATTCGGCGGGGAGAGATTTTTGGTCTGCTTGGGCCCAACGGCTCGGGGAAGACCACCACGATGAAACTGCTACTGGGGCTCATTTTTCCCACCTCCGGTGAAGCCGTCGTGTTCGGGAAAGATGCGACCGACGTCTCGAAGAACGATCGCATTGGCTACTTGCCGGAAGAGTCCTATCTGTACAAGTTCCTTGACGCCGAAGAGACACTCGACTTTTACGGCCGGCTGTTCGACATGCCACCAGAGGAGCGGAAGCGGCGGGCGGATGCCCTGATTGAGATGGTTGGTCTCGGCCGGGACAAGAAGCGGCAGTTGCGGGAATATTCGAAGGGCATGACCCGGCGGATCGGTGTGGCTCAGGCCCTTATCAATGATCCTGAATTGGTGCTGCTCGATGAGCCCACCAGCGGCCTTGACCCAATCGGTACACGGGAAATGAAGGACCTGATTATTGACCTCAAGAAACGGGGCAAGACGGTCATCATGTGTTCGCATCTCTTGGCCGATGTGGAGGACGTCTGTGACCGGATCGCTGTGCTTCATCAGGGTGAACTGAAAGAACTTGGCCGGGTCGACGAACTCCTCCGAGTCACGGACATCACCCAGATTCGCTCCACCGGCTTGCCCGAGGCTGCCCAGGCTGAGATTCGGGCAGTCATTGAGCGGCATGGAGGCAGCGACATCGAAATTGGCAGCCCAACGACGACCCTCGAAGACCTGTTTCTTGAAGTGGTTCGGGACACCGAGGCTCGTCCCGGCAGGCGGGCGGTACAGCGGCAGGACGAGCCTGCTGGCAGCTAAGCGGTGGCCTTTGCGGCGGGTAACCGGTAGGCAAGCCGCAACCTCGTCACCGGTCCGCAGTCCAACAAATATTCATTATTCGGTTCTTACACGGGTAGGCATCTGATGGTTCTCGAAGAGGAAATACCGGCATTCACCTCCTGGCTTGGTCCGGCGGTTGTCTCCTATCTGCTGATTGCGGCGTTGGTAGCAGTCTTTGCTGCGGTGCTGGCTTGGCTCGCGTTGTCGGCAGCGTCAGGTCCGCTGGCAGCTGGTGATCGGGTCTATCGTGGGGTGCTCGCCGGCCTTGCCGATCTGGCGGGCATGTCAGGCCGAAGAGTCTGGGCGCTTGCTCGACTGGCCATTCAAGAGTCGCTGCGGCGAAACGTGCTGGTAGTCCTGGGACTGTTCGCCCTGATCGTGCTGTTTGCCGGTTGGTTTCTTGATCCGCAGAGTGTGAACCCCGGCAAGCTCTATCTCGGCTTCATCTTGGCGGCGACGAACTTACTGGTCTGTCTCGTTGTGCTGGTGCTCTCGGTTTTCAGCCTGCCGGCCGATGTCAAGGCGAAGGCGATTCAGACCGTCACGACCAAGCCAGTTCGGACGAGCGAGATTGTGCTGGGTCGAATTCTCGGATTTGCGATCGTTGGAACCGTCCTGCTGGTGATCATGGGGTTTGTCGGCTGGGCGTTTGTGGTCCGCAGCGTGAGTCACACACATGCCCTCGAGGCGGTCGATCTGCTCGCGGAACGGCTCGAGGATGGCCGGGTGGTCGGCTATGAGGGGCGGACCAGCCTTGAGCGTGGTCACCGTCACCGAGTGGAAATCGATCCTGATGGCATTGGTTCGACCGACACTACCCAGGGGCACCGGCATGCCGTGAGGCGAATTGCTGGCGACGGGGAGACGGCACAATACGCTCTTGGCCCGGTCGAGGGCCTGCTGGAGGCCCGGCGGCCGCTTCGAGGGAAGCTGCGGTTCCTCGACCGTGAGGGGCGGCCCAGTGACAAAGGCATTAGTGTCGGGGCCGAATGGTCCTACCGACAATACATCGAGGGCGGTTCACTGGCAGCTGCCATCTGGACCTTTGAGGGAATTCTGCCGGATGAGTTTCCAGAGGGGTTGCCGTTGGAGATGCTTGTCCGCGTCTTCAGAACCTACAAGGGTGATATCGAAAAAGGGATCGCCGGTAGTGTTCGGGTGCGAAACCCAACCAGCGGGCTGCAGAGCGACCCCTTCTATTTCACCGCGAAGGAGTTCACGATTGATTCGCTGCTCATTCCGCGAACGCTCGCCGCAACGTCGGCTGATGGCGGAACCCGTCAGGTCGATCTGTTTACGGATATTGTCTCGGGGGGACGGGTCGAGGTGGTGCTTCAGTGCCTGGAACCGGCCCAGTATTACGGTGTCGCCCAGGCTGACTTCTATCTTCGTAGTGGCAGTGGCACATTTGTTCTCAACTATGCCAAGAGTTGTCTCGGCATCTGGTTCTCAATGCTTCTGGTCACGGCGATTGGCGTGATGTTTAGCACCTTCCTGGCTGGTCCGGTTGCGCTGCTGGCGACACTTTCAGTGGTGATGGTGGGGCAGTTCCGGGAGTTCATTCAGCGGCTCTTTGAAGCCCAGTTGACCGGTAACACCAAAGAGATGCCGGGAGGAGGTCCAGTCGAGTCGCTCTACCGGCTGATCACACAGGCCAGCATTACAGTCGACCTCGATCAGACGCCACTGGTGACTGCAATGAAAACTGTCGATACGTTTCTGCTAGCGCCCATGCGGCTGGCGGCTTCGCTGTTTCCGTCACTATCGAGCCTTGGCACCAGTGATTTTGTCGCCGGCGGCTTTGATATCCCACTCGACCTGTTGGCCGCACATGGTTGTGAAACCCTCGGCTATCTGGTGGCGTTCTTCATCGCCGGAATGTTCTGCCTGAAATCACGTGAGGTGGCATCATGACGCAGCAAACTGAAACCCGACCCGCTGGCCGCCGGGAGAAAGCCGCCTGGCTTGGCCTGCGGCCCGAGACGCTGGTGACGCTTGTGCTGATCGCGGTACTGCTCGTGCCGCTTTCAGCTCTGAGCCAGCCAAGGGATTCGTTGTCGGAGGGTGGCCATCTGGCTCAGTTGCGGGCCAAGGCCGAGCTTTCCCAGGCCGATCTTGGGGAAATCGATCCGACCAGTGAGACGATGCGACTGGCAACCCTAGGCCTGAAGAATATTGCGGTGACACTGCTCTGGGACCGGGCCAACTACTACAAAAAGGTTGAGGAT
>CAZKSP010000211.1:0-5123 GCA_964555385.1 uncultured Chitinophagaceae bacterium | reverse complement strand
CAAACCAGATCAGCACTGGCGAGTTCCTCGATCGCGGCCCGACCCTTAGCGGCATAGTCGGTGTCGAGGTAGCCAGTGGCTCCTACCACTTCGCGGCACTTCCAGCCGGCCAGATTGGCCAGGCCTCGTAGGAGATCGACAGCGGTGATCATTCGGCCGCTGACACCGTACTGATCAGCGAATGGCACGAAGGCTGGTCGGCCGCCGGCACCCCAGAGCCAGAGGTGGGTTGCCACGCCTTTGCCGGCCGCGTGGCGAGCAGCGTTCACTGGATGATCGGCAAGCCACGACTCGCTTTTAGCCATGACATCGGTCAACAGCCTGCTTCCGGTGCCACGGGGAAAGGCGTCGGCGATCGGCTGGCCAACGCGGTCGTGTGGAGCGGTGGTGCGGAGGTCGCTTCCCAGGGGAGCGGGGCGGTCAGCAGCCGCCCGATAGAGCAGCAGATTTCGATAGCTGACCCCTGTCGCAAACTCCCAGCCAAGCAGTTCGGGAAAGTCGCGAGCAAGCCCGGTCTGGCATGCAGCCAACAGGCTAGCGGCTTCGTCTGTCGAGATATGATCTGCGGTGAAGTCGGTCATCACTGGGCCATCCAGGCCGTCGCCGATCGTGACCAGATTGCACCGCACCGCCAAGTCATTTGGGCCGAGTTCAATCCCCTTGGCCGCCGCCTCCAACGGGGCTCGACCAGTGAAGCAGGTCAGCGGGTCGTAGCCCAGCAGACTCATGCAGGCCACTTCCGAGCCAGGATTAAGGCTGTCGGGAACGTGATTGGTACGCCCGACAACGCCCTTCTTGGCCAGCGAGTCCAGGGCGGGGGTGCTGGCAGCAGCCAGCGGCGTCAGACCACCAAGTGAATCCTGAGGTTCGTCTGCAGCACCGTCGGGAATGACAACGAGGTATTTCATAGCAATGGCTCTGGGAACCCGGTGGAAGCAGAAACAATCAGACATCGAGGACCGGCAGACAACTGGCCGTGGCCTGAACGGCTGCGTGGCCGTCAAGTGCTGCCACCGCACGGCTAATAGCAGCGGCCTCGCAAACGTGAGTCATGATGACGAGTGGAACCGCCGCCGAACCAGCAGCGGCCTGATGCTGGATGACCGACGCGATAGAGATGCCTTCTCTGCCGAGCAGTCCGGTGAGGTCGGCAAGCACGCCGGGCCGGTCGGTCACCTGAAGCCGCAACAAATAACGATTGCTGTCACCTCCACTGAGTTGGGAGGCAGGCGACTCGGCGTCGAGCATGCCAGTGGTACGGAAGGTGATGGCTGCCCGTCCCACCACCGTGTCGATAATGTCGGCCACGACCGCGGATGCAGTCGGCAGTTGACCGGCGCCAAGCCCATGGAAAAACATCGGCCCCACCGCATCACCGACAACGCTGACGGCATTGAAGGCCCCGCGAGTTTCGGCAAGTGGCGTTCCCTTCCGGACCAAAGTTGGGCCAACTCGCATCGACAGGCTGCCATCGGCCCGGCTGGCATCTGCGACCACGCGGATGCGATAGCCGAGTTCATCGGCAAACCGCAGTAGTTCTTGGTCGATTGTTTCAAGGCCAACACGCGGAATCTCTGCCCACGGCACCCAGACGCCGAAAGCAAGGTGGGCCAGCAGGGCGAGCTTCTGCGTCGCGTCGGTCCCGTCGACATCCATGGCTGGGTCAGCCTCGGCATAACCCTCGGCCTGCGCCAGGGCCAGAACCTCGGCGTAATCGCTGCCGTCCTCCTCCATCCGAGTGAGGATGAAGTTGCTGGTGCCGTTGAGAATTCCCCGGATCGACTCGATGCGGTTGGCAGCCAGGCACTCGGCGATGGCTGCCACGATTGGAATTCCACCTGCCACGGCCGCTTCAAAGGCGATCGATCGGCCGGCCTCGCGGGCGACGGCAAACAGTTCTGGACCATGCTCCGCCAATAACGCCTTGTTGGCCGTTACGACGTCCTTGCCCTTGCGGAGCAGTTCAATGGTCATGGTGCGGGCCGGCTCCAGACCGCCAACAAGCATGGCGGCCACGGTAATCGCGGGGTTCTCGCTGATATCCGCGAGTGAGGTCGAAATTCGGTCGCCCGGCACGGAGACGCTGCGGGCCTTGCCGATATCGCGGACGACCACTTGTTCGACCACGATCGGTCGCCCGGCCTGCCGACCAATGTGATCAGCTGACTGGCCGAGTACGCGGACCACACCCGATCCGACGGTGCCCATGCCAACCACACCCACCCGTACTGGCTCGTTCATCGATTGCTCCATCGCTGTATCGCCGCTTCTGGACATGCCAACGATCCTACTCAGGCGGGCTAATCGTCGGAAGCGATGCCTCCACCGCCGCTGGGAACGCCAGTCTGCTATCCTGACGTGTCCTCGCATGAACCTGTCCGAACCCGAGCATTAGGAGCTACCTGTGGACACCGTCGCCCATGATTTTCTTGTCAAAATCCTCGAAACCCCAAGCCCGTCGGGCTATGAGGAGCCGGTGCAGGATCTGGTGCGGGAATACCTCGCCAGCTGTGCTGAGACGGTTGAAACTGACTCACACGGCAATGTCATCGGCACGGCCAATCCCGGCGGGAAGACGCGAATGTTTCTTGCTGGTCACTGCGACCAGATTGGGCTGATCGTCCAGCACATCGACGCTGATGGCTACATCTCCGTCCAGCCGATTGGTGGCTGGGATCCGATGCAGCTGATAGGCACCAGGGTGGTTATCTGGACCAGCGGTGGTGGCTTGCCTGGTGTGATGAGCCGCAAGCCGATTCATCTGCTCACCGAAGAGGAGCGGAAGACGGTGCCGAAGATGAAAGACCTCTGGATCGATATCGGTGCAAAAGACAAGGCCGACGCCGAAAGTGTGGTCCGGATCGGTGACGCGGTGACCTTCGAACTGAAGTATCAGCCGCTCCGTAATGGCCTGGCGGCCTCGGTGGCGATGGACGACAAGATCGGCCTCTGGGTGGTGCTGGAGGCGTTCCGGCGGGCAGTGGCGGCGGGGCCTCTGCCCTGTTCGTTGTCGGTTGCCTCGACCGTGCAAGAGGAGATCGGCCTGCGCGGTGCGAAGACCAGTTGCCACCGGGTCGATCCGCACGTGGCCATCGCCGTCGATGTCACCCACGCGACGGACTGCCCAACGATCGACAAAAAGACCGAGGGCGACATCAAACTCGGTGGTGGACCGGTGGTCTACCGGGGCCCCAATATGCACCCGCAGGTGGTTGAACGACTGCTGCAGGCCGGAAACGCCCATGCAATTCCGATTCAACTGTCGGCCTTTGGTCGGGCAACGCCGACTGATGCCAATGCATTGCAGGTCAGCCGCGACGGCGTGGCAACCGGCCTTGTGAGCGTCGCAAACCGCTATATGCACTCGGCGGTGGAGACGATTTCGTTGGAAGATGCTGACCGTACGGCCGACCTTTTGGCAGCCTTCTGTCGCGGACTTGAAGGCGATATCAACTGGGCGCCCCGCGGCCGCTAGCAGGGTATTTGCCGTCTCCTGCCAAAACGGCACATGGTCGGGTTGGCAGACAGCCGGAGACGATTAGACGACGCTGCAAGATGGCCTATTGCAGCGGTTATTTAGGTATTCAAAAGAATTTTCTGGGGGGCGGCCGTTTCCGGCACGGAGGTTGCACCCCTGGGACGCATCGAACATCCGGCCTGCCAGATTCAGCCGGAACACGAACGCGAGGTCCGCTCAACACGCCTTTTGAAGGAGCTTCTTGTGGCAAAGCAAATGGTCTTCGAGGATGAGGCTCGCCAGCCGCTGTTGGCAGGTGTTTCCAAACTCGCCCGGGCCGTCAAAAGCACGCTCGGTCCCCGGGGCCGCAACGCGGTGCTCGACAAGGGTTGGGGGTCACCCAAGGTGACCAAAGACGGAGTCACCGTCGCCGAAGACATCGAACTCGAGGATTCTTACGAGAATCTTGGGGCCCAACTGGTCAAGGAAGCCGCCAGCAAGACGAATGATGTGGCTGGCGATGGCACCACCACGGCAACGGTGCTGTCAGAGGCGATCTTCCGCGAGGGGCTGAAAATGATCGCCGCCGGTGCCGATGCCATGGCGCTTAGCCGTGGAATTCACAAGGCGGTTGAGGCAGTATCGCAGTCGGTCCTGGCTCTGGCGACGCCGATTAATGAGAAAAGCAAGAAGGAACTGATCCAGATTGCGACCATTGCCGGCAACAATGACCCGACCATCGGCAATGTCCTGTCCGAAGCCTTCCTCAAGGTTGGCAAGGATGGTGTGATCACCGTCGAGGAGGGCAAGCAGGCCGAAACGTTCGTTGACGTTGTCGAGGGCATGCAGTTCGACCGCGGTTATCTCTCGCCGCACTTTGTTACCGACGCAGATGCCCAACTCTGTGAGCTTGAGAACCCCTATATCCTCATCTTTGAGGAAAAGATTTCGAGCGCAAAGAATCTAGTGCCGCTGCTGGAGGCGATCAGCAAGGCTGGCAAGCCGTTGCTGATCATTGCCGAGGACGTTGATGGCGAGGCTCTTGCGACGCTTGTCGTGAATAAGCTGCGTGGGATCGTGCAGGCGGTGGCCGTCAAGGCCCCAGGCTATGGAGACCGCCGCAAGGCGATGCTTGGTGATATTGCCGTCCTGACCGGTGGACAGGCGATCTTCAAGGATCTTGGCATTGCTCTTGATGCGGTCAAACTCAGCGACCTGGGCCGGGCTAAAAAGGTGATCATCGCCGCCGAAAACACCACGGTCGTGAGTGGTGCGGGCACGAAGCAGGCGATCGACGGACGGGCTGCCCAGATCCGTGCTGAGATCGAAAATACCACGAGTGACTATGACCGTGAGAAGCTACAGGAGCGGCTTGCGAAAATTGCCGGTGGAGTCGCGGAAATCAATGTCGGTGCCGCAACCGAGACCGAGATGAAAGAGCGGAAGGCGTTGATTGAAGACGCCAAGGCTGCCACACAGGCAGCCCTTGCTGAGGGGGTCGTTCCCGGAGGTGGTGTCGCTCTGCTTCGCGGCGAGAAGGCAATTGAGAAGCTCGACTTGAAGGGTGACGAGAAGCACGGGGCGACAATTGTCAAAAACGCCCTGCATTATCCGCTCGAGGCAATTGCCCATAACGCCGGTCTCGATGGCTCGGTGGTCGTCAACC
>CAZKSP010000210.1:0-5126 GCA_964555385.1 uncultured Chitinophagaceae bacterium | reverse complement strand
GGCGGCGATCACCATTGCGGTGGCGGGGAACACTGACTGGCCACAACTGCAGCCCCCTGACACCGGGCCGACTGCTGCGTTGCTGCCGCTGCTGGTGACCCTCTGCTCCAGCGGGCTGGTAACCCTGGTGTTGCTGCGTGGCACCGCCGCCATGCTCACCGATGAAGAAATTCTGTTTCGCGGTCCTGATACAGCTGGCGGTTTTCGGCGGCCCCCGCGACGGGCGGTCCCTGGTGTCATCCATGGTGGCCTGGCGCTCGCCCTCGGGCTGGCCGGTCTCTGGTATGCCCAAGGCCTCAGCCCTCCCAACATCGTGCTTGCCATTCCGATGCAGCAGCTGGCAGTCGTCCTTCCGCTGGCGGTGCTGCTGTTTTGGCAACGGATCCAACTGCGGCGGACCTTCGCCCTGCGGTGGCCAGGGGCGGGCCGTGGACTGCTGCGACCGACCAGTGGCGTCAGTGCCCTCGCTGGCGGCCTGCTGATTGGCGGTGGCCTGTTCGTGCTGGGAGCAGCGGCACTGCTGCGGTTTGGTGGCATCGAACTGTCGCCGGCCATGCGGGAGCTCTCGGAAAAGCTGCTTGGACTTATGCTTGAGCAGCCTTGGTGGCTGGCCTGGTGCTTGATGGCGGTACTGCCGGCCTGTCTCGAGGAACTGCTGTTCCGCGGCTGGGTGCTGGCTGCCTTTACCGGCGACCAGCCCTCGCGACGCCGCAAGATCATCGCGGTCGTGGCCCAGGCCGCGTGCTTCGCCATTTTTCACCTGTTGCCCGAACGGATGCCACAGACTTTTGTGCTCGGCCTGGCCCTCGGCACGATTGTGCTGGTGACTGGCAGCCTGTTCCCTGCCATCCTTTGCCACATCGCCAATAACTCGATGCCTCTGCTTCTGCTTTACGGATCAGGGTCGGCGATCAATGTGGCTGCCAGCCAGAAACTTGCCGACGAGATTGGTAGCCTCTCCGTGCCGCCGTTGGCCGTGGGCCTGGCAGCAGCCAGCGTGCTGCTGGGTGGACTGTTTATCGCTTGGTCTGGTTGGCTCCGGCGGCGAGGCCGATCGAGTGGCCTGGTCGCCGGCGTTCTCTTGGTCGCCCTGTTCTCAACACCACTGGCAGGCCACGCTGCGGACGACACCCCAGCCGCTTCGGCATCAGGAATCGCCACACCACTGCGGGTGGCCATCATGCCTATCAAGGGCCTGGTCGAATTTGTCGGCGACAGCCCACAGGGCTATTCAATTGATCTCTGGAGGGAACTATCCGACCGAATCGGAGCCGAAACAACCTTCGTGCCGATGGCCTCGATTGAGGACCTCTTCGAGGCCACTCGGACCGGTGAGGTCGATGTGCTGCTGGGCCCACTGGCGATGACCGAGCAGCGGGAGCGGATCGTCGACTTTACGCATCCGGTAGCCCACTCAGGGCTGCGGATTGCGATCTTGCGGGAGAGCGACAGTGGGCTGCTGGAGGCGCTTGCGGCCCTTGTCTCCTGGGAATTGCTGACGATTCTTGCTGGGGTGGTGCTGACCGGACACCTGCTCTGGTGATTTGAAAGGCGGCAGCGTTGAAACCTATGAGCACGTCGACGCGATGCTCGAAGCGCTGGCTGATGGCTCCTGCGATCCGGTTGTCTCGGAGGACCATACGCTGATGCTAGCCATCCAAGCGTTGGGCAGCAGCCGGTTCCGACTCGTCGGTGGCATTTTTGACTCGTTCGACTTTGGCCTCGCCCTGCCGCCAGGCAGTCACATCCGCGAGCCGCTCAACACCGCTATCCTGCAGCTCCGCGAGGCTGGGCTACTCGACGAGATCAAGGACCGTTGGTTTGGGGAACATGAGTAGCAGGGCCAATTGACCGCAAGGCGTCGCGGTTTTTTCTGATGGGTTCAGCCCAGTAACGGCATCACCGGCTCAGCCGGCTCGACGCCGGTCAGCCTGGTGTCGAGGCCCTGGTAGGGTACCGTGAAGCGGTTGTGGTCAACCCCTAGCAGGTAGAGCATGGTGGCATGCAAATCGCGCACATGCACCACGTCTTCGACGGCGTGATAGCCGAACTCATCGGTCGCCCCGTGGGTGATGCCTCCTTTGATGCCACCCCCAGCCAGCAACATGCTGAAGCCCTTAATGTGGTGATCACGACCAATGCCCTTCTCTTTACCCTGTCCCATCGGGGTGCGTCCAAACTCGCCACCGATCACCACCAAGGTCTCATCGAGCAGACCGCGACGCTCCAGATCGATCAGGAGACCGGCTGCCGCTCGGTCGGTGGGCGGACAGATCTCATCCATGTAGGGCTCGATGCCTCCGTGATGGTCCCAATCGCTGTGATAGAGATGGACGAATCGCACACCCCTTTCTACGAGCCGTCGAGCCATCAGGCAGTTGGTGCCGACCGTCGCCCGCCCCGGTTCGGCACCGTAAAGGGCAAGGCTTTCGGCGGTTTCACCCGATAGGTCGGCCAGCTGCGGAACACTCGTCTGCATTCGAAAGGCCAACTCGTACTGGCGAATGCGGGTGGCCACCTCGGGATCGCTGAGCCGTCGGAGACGATGCTGCTCAAGGGCTGCGACCGTCTCGATCAGATCCTGCTGATGGGCAGCCGAAACCCCGGGCGGATTCGCAACGTAATGCACCGGGGAGCCGCTGGTGGCAAACTCGACCCCCTGGAATTGCCCCGGCAGAAAGCCCGAGTGCCACTGCCGGGCAGCAATTGGCTGCGGGTTACGGCCCATCTTGCTGGTCATCACTACAAAGCCGGGCAGGTCGTCGGCCTCGCTCCCCAGTCCATAGGTAACCCAGGCCCCCATGCTCGGCCGTCCCGAAAGGGCTGTGCCACAGTTCATAAAAGTATGAGCCGGGTCGTGGTTGATCTGCTCAGTCACCATGCTGCGGACGATCGCGTACCGGTCGGCCAGACTGCCCAGCTGAGGAAAATAGTCACTCACCTCAGCACCGCACTGGCCGTGTCGCTGAAACGGTTTCCGCGGCCCCAGGCAGGTCAGCTTCTTCCCCTGCAACTGGGCGATCGGCTGGCCGGCGGTGACGCTTTCGGGCATCGGCTGACCGTCCAGTTTGGCCAGCAGCGGCTTGTGATCGAAAGTTTCGAGATGACTTGGGCCACCGGCCAGACAGAGAAAGATCACTGCCTTGGCCCGCCGGGCATGGTGCAGCGGGCTGATCACCCCATCGCTTGCGGCAGCGGTCGGTTGGTCCGTTGGCCTAGCCGCCAGAGCCTCACGGGCCAGCAGGCTGGAGAGAGCCGCCCCACCAAGATTCAGCCCACTGCGGCCCAGAAAGGTCCGGCGGTGAACCTGAAGTCGATCAATCATGGTGTCATCCTCACGTCGGTGGAAAGGGTCTGCGGTGTGGGACAGATCAGTAGCGTCCGATGGCTTCCCGCAAGTTCAAAACCGCACGGGCGGTTGCGGTCCAGGCCGCCAACTCAGCTGGATCGATCGATTCATTCCGGGGGCTGATACCGACAGCCAGCAGTTCGGTGGCTGCCTGCGGATCAGCGAGGTACTCCCGCCGGCGGCGGGCCAGCAGCCCGGCAAGCAGCGACTTTTCTTCATCATCAGGAAACCGTGATACCGCCTGCCGCCAGAGGTTGGTCAGCCGGGCTTCGTCCGTGTCAGCCATGGCAAAGACCTGCTCGGCCAGTTTGCGAGCTGCTTCGACAAACGTTGGGTCATTGAGCAGCACCAGCGCCACCTTGGGCGTGTTGGACCGCATCCGAGCTGCCGTGCACTCCTCACGGCTGGGGGCATCAAACGCAGCCAGCTGTGGATGGAGGAACATCCGCTGCCAGTGAACGTACAGCCCCCGCCGCCACTGCCGCTGGTCGTCATCCTGTTGGTAGGTTCGCTTCGGAAAATTGAGATGCCGGTAATATCCCGCCGGCTGATACGGATGCACGCTAGGGCCGCCAAGCCGTTCGACCAGCAGACCGCTGGCCAAAAGGGCTGCGTCGCGAACACCTTCAGCCGGATACCGCCAGCGGCCTTGGCGGGCAAGCAGCCGGTTGTCAGGATCGCGGGCCAGCAACTCCGCCGGGGCGTTGGAAGCCATCCGATAAGCCCGACTGGTAACAATTGAGCGGATCAGCTGCCGGAGATCCCAACCACTGTCAAAGAGTTCCGATGCCAGCCGGTCCAGCAGTTGCGGATGGTCGGGAGGCTCGCCTTGGCCACCGAAGTCGTCGACTGAGCGGCAGAGCCCAGCACCGAAAAAGATCGCCCAGATTCGGTTGGCTATCACCCGGGCAGTGAACTCGCCAATGCCGCCATCCGCCACAGGCCGTACCAGCCAGTTGGCCAGATCGGCTCGGTTGGCCTGGCCAACAGTTGCCAGTCTGCCGAGAAAGCCCGGTATCGCCGGTTCGACAACCGTGCCGGTCTCATCCATCCAGTTGCCCCGAGGGAGCAGCCGAACCGTACGGGGCTGCTCCAGCGACCGAGTCACCATCAACATCCGGTTAAGGCTCTTTCTCTCTTGCTCAAGGCGGACAAGTTGCTGCCGGGCCTCGACTACTTCTGGAGGCTCTGCGGCCACAGCAGGCTGTTGCCTGTCTTCGGCCTGCGACTTTCCATCGGCAGCCGTGGCTGCAACTGGCTTGACCTGCTGGCTGGCTGCTACCGGCTTGGGGGACGGTGGCAGCCGCTGTTTGAGGTTTTTGATCTCGGAGTCAAGGATGGTCACCCGCTCGCGGTCGAACGGGCTGACAACAGCCTGCTCGGGTTCCCGTTTTGTTGGCAGGCTGTTGGTGCCGCCACCAAAGCCACCCTTGCCCATGTGCTTTTCGTCATCGATATCTGCGAAGAAGGCCCCAAGGGCGTAGAAGTCGCGGGCGGTGTAGGGGTCGTACTTGTGGTCGTGACACTGGGCGCAGCCAACGGTCGCCCCGAGCCAGACGCCCGACACGTTGCGAATCCGGTCGGCCTGATAGATGGCCCGGTACTCCTTGACCTGCAGTCCTCCTTCATGACTTGTCTGCAACAGCCGGTTGTAGGCGGCGGCCAGCACGCGGTCATCGGGATGCTCGCCGGCGACAGGGTCAATCAGGTCACCCGCCAGTTGCAGCAGGGTGAACCGATCGAAGGGCAGGTTCTCCAGAAAGGCTGCGATCACCCA
>CAZKSP010000209.1:0-5133 GCA_964555385.1 uncultured Chitinophagaceae bacterium | reverse complement strand
TCAATCTCGGCTGTCTGCGGATACTCGTCCTTGTCGATCAGGTTTTTGTCGATTGCCAGATCCATCAACTGGTGAACCTGTGGGCTTTCCCAGGTCTGGCAGAAGGTGGCCAGGTTCTGCTTGCTGTTGCCATCGAGCAGCAGTTCTTCGCTGAGAATCTGAAAGACCATCTCGGGCTGGCTGGGCTGTACCGGAAAGTGGTCCCGCGGCAGACGCTGGGTGAGCAGGGCGACCATTGCGGCGTCAGTCGGATCGGCTGGAGGCGAGGCGGCAGGGGAACCGGAGCGGTGGAGGGGCATCTGTCTCTCCTTTGGGCAGTGGATGAGGCGACGGGAGTCAGGCGGACGGCTGGGGCACGGGGGCATCTGGTACGGCGACAGGCGGAGAACCGGTCGGGCGAGGTGGTTCGCTTTGCGGTTCCGCTGCCATCACCGGAAACAGACGGTAACACAAACCAAGCAGCACCGGCACCAGCACGAGCGTCACCACGGTCGAAACCAGCAGACCACCAAGCAACACGGCCCCCAGGCCGCGGTAGAGCTCGCTACCGGCGCCAGGGATCAGGACCAGTGGCAGCAGGCCAAGCAGGGTTGTCATTGTGGTCATGAAGATTGGTCGGATGCGGCCGGCGACTGCTTCGAGGATTGCCTCACTGGCCGAGATACTCCCCCCCCGAATCAGCTGGAGGGTGCGGTCAACGATCAGAATCGGGTTGTTGACCACAGTGCCGATCAGAATGACAAAGCCGAGCATGGTCAGCACATCAAGCGGCTGAAAGATGCCGAACGGCTGGCCGACTGTGTTCAGCAGGGCTAGGCCGACGAGCCCACCGACGCTTCCCAGTGGCACTGCGGCGATGATGACGGCTGGGTAGAACCATGACTCGAATAGCGCGGCCATCAGCAGGTAGGTGATCAGGCCGGCAAGGGCGAGATTGAACCAGAGGGCACCCCAGGTTGCCCGTAGTTTGTCGGCGGTGCCGCCGAGGGTGATCCGGAAGCCACCGGTCAGTTCGCCGGAGGCCTCCAGGGGCGCGACGATCTCTCGTTCGATTCGTTCCTGAGCCTCTTCCAGCGGCATGGTTGGCGGCGGCGAGACCTGAACGGTGATGGCCCGTTCTCGTTCCCGGTGCAGGATCTGCTCGGGGCCACTCGAATATTCAAGCACTTCAGCAACGCTGTCGAGCGGCACCAATTGGCCGCCGGGGGTGATCACCGGGAGGTTCCGAACGTCCTGAGTCCGCCTGACGAAGCGGTCCTCGCCCTTGATGACCAGGTCGATCCGGTCGCTTCCGAGAAAATAGTCGGTGGCGTAGCCGCCATCGACCAGGCAATCGACCATATAACCGAGTTGCCGGGTGTCGAGCCGCATGTCGGCTGACTGTTCCAATCGCGGTACCAGCTGCACCTCGGGGTTTGACAGGTCGAGCGACGGCTTGGGCAGGTTTTGGCTGCCTGGAGTGACTTCTTGGAGTTTGCCCATCACCATGCCACCCAGTTGCACCAGCTTTTCAAGCTGAGGACCGGTGATTTCGATGTCGATCGACCGCCCGCTGCCGATGCCTTGCTCAAACAGGCTCGACTGCTTGGCCACGGCGATTGTGCCCGGCAGGTCGCTGGCGACCCTGCGGACCAGTGGCACCAGTTGGGACGCCGCCAGCGGGTCAACCGACCGCAGCCCGATGAAGACGCTGCGATCGCGAGCCACAAAGAAGAAGTCACTGAGAACTGGTGCATCGAGGGCGGCGGCCTCGGGCGTATCGGGATCGACGTCCCAGTAGGAAATCAGCCGCTCCTCCACCCGCTCGCCCAGCCGAATCAGTTCATCGAGGTTGTAGCCAGGCGGCGGCAGCAAGATGCCGAAGACCAGGTTGCGGTTGCCCTCGGGCAGATACTCAACCTTTGGCAGCATGATCCAGGTGGTGAGAATTGCCGCTGCGATAATCGCCACGGACGCCACGAGCTGCCGGAACGGTTTGGCCAGCAGGAACTGGTCAAACCCAAGCAGCGTTTTCGAAAATAGCCGGCCCAGCCGGGTGGCGGCATCGGGTCGTTTTGTGGCGGGGCCCGTCGATTGGGCACGTTGCTTGAGCAGCACGGAGGCGGCGACTGGCACCACCAGCACCGAGACGATCAGCGATAGGACAACTGCGGCACTGATTGCCAACGCGATGTCGCCGAAAAGCTGGCCAGCCTCTTCTTTTACGAAAAGCACCGGCAGAAACACCGCGACGGTGGTCAGGGTGCTGGCCAGCACGGCCCCCCAGACCTCGCCGGCTCCCTGAATGGCAGCAGTCTTGCGGTCTTCTCCTCGCCGCCAGTGGGTGTCGATATTTTCCAGCACGACGACGGCGTTGTCGACCAGCATGCCGACGGCAAAGGCCATGCCCGCCAGGCTGATGACGTTGAGGGTCCGGCCGAAGACCGAGAGCAGCAGGAAGGTGCCGATGATGCTGACGGGAATTGCCACGGCCACAATCAGTGTCGGACGCACCGTCCGCAGGAACAGCAGGAGCGTCATGACGGTGAGCAGGCCGCCAACGACGATGTTGTTCTGTACCAGCCCGATCGCTGAGTCGATGTAGGTCGTTTCGTCATAGACCAGGGCCAGGCTCAGCCCCCGGGGGGCCAACAGATTCTGGTCGATGTCGGCCGCCACCCGGCGGAGCTGCCGCATGGTTTCGAGGACGTTTGCGTTCTGGTCCCGAGTGACCCGCACGGCGATGCTGCTTGAACCGACGCGGCGGACCACGCCGGTGGCTTTCTTCATGCCCAGTTGGACCCGGGCGACATCCCGGACGTAGACCGGCTTGCCATCACGGCGGGTGATGATCACCCCTTCGACCTGTTCCGGTGAGCGAAACTGGCCGATTGTTCGCACGATGTATCGTCGCTTGCCCTCCCAGAAATCGCCGCCGGAAGTGTCCTGATTCTGGTTGGCAAGCGCCTGCCGCAGATCATCAATTGTGAGCCGACGGGCGGCCAACAGCTGAGGATCAACGATGACCTGCAGTTCGTCTTCCCGGCCCCCCACCAGGTCGGCCCCCGATACGCCAGGTACCCGCTCAAGCCGGCTCTCGATGTCGTCCTCGGCCATCCGCCGCATCGTGGTCACGTCGATGTCGGGTGGCGCGAGGCCGGCCAGTTCCGGGGCCGCGGCGATCAATTTCTGCAGCCGGTAGAGAGCGAGATTGGCCGAGCGTGCGTTCCGAATTCGGTTGAGGGCGTCGGCATGGGCGGGGTGTTCACGGGCCGCCTTTTCCAGCAGTGCCGAGTCGGGAGCTGCCTGGCCCAGGATCAGCCAGGCAATCGGCCGGCTGCTGCTGCTGGAGGTTTTGAGCGTGGGCCGATCAGCATCGATTGGCCAGTCGCGGATTTGCTGCAGCCTGGTGTTGATCTTTACCAGCGCCTGGTCCATGTCGGTACCAATGCCAAACTCCAGATCGACCGATCCGAGCCCGTTGCCACTGGTACTTGAGAGTTTGGTAAGGCCTTCGACTGACCGCAGCTTCTCTTCCAGCGGTTGGATGATTTCCTGCTCGATCTCCTGGGGGCTTGCCCCCGGCCAGCGTGTTTCGGCCAGAATCGTGGGGATCTGCACTTCTGGCGTGAGTTGCACGGGCATCGTCAACAATGCCAGGCCGCCGAAGAGCGTCAGCAGCAGGACTGCGACGGCTGCTTTGACTGGATTGGCGACGCAGGCGGCGATCAGATTCATCGGGAGGCTTCTGCGGGTGCGGGAAAACGAACGGGCATTCCGGGGCGGAGCCGCTCGTTGCCCCGGATGACGACCAGGCTGCCGACCGTAAGATCGCCCTCAATTGCGACGGCACCCCCCACCGCGGCACCAAGCCGAACGGGGACCGGCTGAACGGTGCCCATTCCGATCGATCCGTCAGTCTGGGGGGCAGCAATCGACTGGACGGCGAAGACGATTGGTGTAGGGCCACCGAGCACCACGGCATCCTTGGGGACAACCAGGGCTTCACCGACCCGTCCCACGGGAAGCCAGGCCCGGGCGAGCATGCCGCCGCGGAGAACGGGTGCACCGGCTCTCAATTTGTTGTCGAGGAGTACTTTCACGGGGAAACTTCGGCTGAGCAAATCGGCCTGCGGCACGACATGGTCGATGGAGCCGATCCACGTAGTGGTTGGGGCCGCATCAAACTCGAGCCGCACCTCCATGCCTTTCCCAAGAGTGCTCACCAGCCGTTCGGGCACCTGCACCTCGACCTCAATCCGGTCGAGTTCCACCACCCGGGCCACCAGTCCTCCGCGAGCAACCCACTCGCCTTTTTCGGTGAATCGCTCCACCACCCAGCCGGCAAATGGCGCGCGAATAGTGTGTTTTTTCAGCTGGTCTTCAATGCGATCAACCGCAGCTTGCTGAACGGCGACCGCAGCGGCGGCCTGCGCGATCTGCTCGACTCGTGGGCCAGCCTCGCTCATGGCCAATGCGGCCCGACTGCGGCGAAGTCCGGCTTCAGCCTGCCGGACTTCTGCCAGGGCGTCCTGCAGTTCATCGGTGGTTGTCGTGCCGCGGGCGACCAGCCGCTCAATTCGCGTGAAACGGCTTCGTGCATACTCGTCCGCAGCCTCGAGGCGAGCGACGTCAGCACGGGCCTGCTCAAGCTCTTCCGGTCGCGAGCCAGCCTGCAGTTCCGCCAAGACCTGCTGGAGACGGTCCAGCTCGGCCAAGCTGCCTGCCTGCTCGATTTCCAGTAGGCCTCGCAAGAGTTCGGCAATTGGTTCACCCGCTTCAACCGCTTGGCCCTCACGGACGGGAAGCTCGACTACCCTGCCATCGACCGCACTGCCGATGTCGCTGCTGCGGGCCGGATAAACTGTTCCGACGAATGATTGGCCCGTGGCCAGATCGACCCGGCGGACGGCTGCAACTTCGACCGGGGCGGCCGTGCCCTCAACTGGTGCGTCTGCTGCTGTTGCCCCTCCAGCTACCAATAACACGGTTGCCGTTACCGAGGTGAGGCGGCGGTACAGGCAACTGCTCTTCGCGGTGTTTTGGGGCTGAAAAGTCGCCATGGGGAAGTTGCTTTTGGGGGTTTCAGGCATGCATGTCGGGAGCGGAATTCGAGCGGAGCGGGCCTTAGGGGTGAGGATCGGAGAGGCCAGC
>CAZKSP010000208.1:0-5147 GCA_964555385.1 uncultured Chitinophagaceae bacterium | reverse complement strand
CGAGCAGGCAGGGACGGACGGCGGCTGGCAGTTGCCGCAGCAACCCTTCGGGATGGTTGTCGGCCACCAGCATCGCCAGCGGCCCCGGCCAGCAACGGCGGGCCAGCCGGCGGGCCAGGGGTGGCAGCTCCGGCACCCAGTCAACCGCCTCGTCACCGCTCTTCACGGCCACCGTCAGCCGCGGCTCACCGGCCACTCGCTGGACACACCCGCAGGCCCGCTCCACCGCCGCCAGATCGCGGGCTGAAGCAGCCAGCAGATAGTTTGACTCAGTCGGCAGCCCCACCAGCTGCCCTTCGGCCACCGCCTGTACGACCCGGTGGACAACGTCACGAGCGTCGTCGGCTTGCCTGAAATCGATGATGGTCGGAGGCATGTGGAGGGACTGGTAACTGCTGAAGGTGGAAAGGAAAGGCCGGCTATCTGGCGCCGCACTGACCACCCGAACGCTATCGGAGGCTGCGGTAGCCAGTCAAGCATCGCAGGCTGGGCAACTGCCACCACCATGCGAGCGGGCCGTTCGGACACCAAAAGTCATCTTCTGCGGCCAGCGCGGACACTTTTCGCCTTGTGGGCAAAGGTGCCACTTGGGTATTTCTCCGCGACTTCCGCCAGCAGCAGGCGTTTTCTGCCTGCTGCCAGCATCACTCAAATTCCCTCTCGTCTGCACCAGATGCCCTGCACCCACGCACAAGAGGCTCATGACGCCGGCCGCCCCTGCCCGGTGAACGGACGGGTCGCGGTTCGTCTGCTGGTCGCCGGCTGGCTGGGACTGCTGGTACTGCCACTGGGCATCGCCGAGGCCCAGACGGGCTCCATCCAGCCGCTGCCGAGCACCGCTAACGACCCAGCGGCAACAGCAGCTGAGGATCGGATCGTTGAGGTGCGGATTGAAGGCAACGAAACCGTCGAGATCTCAAAGCTACCTCAGCTCAACACCCGAGCCGGCCAGAGCTTTGACTCGCAGACCATCGAAGAAGATGTCCGCACCCTCCACCGCAGCCGCAAGTTCATCGACGTTCACCCCAAGTACGTCCGGGTCCGTGAGGGTGTGGTGGTGATCTTCGAGGTGGTCGAGCGACCAACCCTTCGGCATGTGAAGTTCGTCGGCAATCAGCATGTCACCACCCGCACGCTGCGGAAGAAGGCTGAGATCGACGTTGGCGATTCAATGGACGCCTACGTCGTCGAGGAAGCCCGCCGCCGGCTCGAGGGGTACTACCACGAGAAGGGCTATGAGGCCGCTCGGGTGACCACTGTTGAGGGCAACAAGCCGGGCGACAAGGGGGCAGTCTTCCTGATTGACGAGGGCCGCAGCCGTAAATCGCTCTGGACAAACTTTGTTGGCAACAGCATCGCCAGCGACGCCCGCCTGCTGACCCAGATCAAATCAAAGCCCGGATTCTTCTGGTTCCTCGGCGGCGACGTCGACTACGAAAAGATCGACAGCGACGTCGACACCCTGACGGCCTACTACCGCAGCCTCGGTTTCTTTCAGGCTCGGGTGGGCCGCGAGGTGCAGGTGATGAACGGCATTGGCCGCGACTGGGCCCTGCTGACCTTCGTTATCAATGAAGGGCCCCGTTACCGAGTGCGGAACGTCTCGTTCGTCGGTAACGAACGCTTCAAGGGCGAGTTCCTTGAGCGGGATCTCAAGCTGACCAGCGGCGAGTTTTTCAACCAGTCGGCAATGGATATCGACCTCGGTGCCATCCGCGACATCTATGGCGGCCGTGGCTTTGTCTTTGCCGACATCCAGGCCGACCCGCGGTTCCTGGAAGAACCGGGAGAGCTCGACCTGGTCTATCGCATTATCGAGGGCCAGCGATACCGCGTCGGCCAGATCAACGTGCACATCCGCGGTGAGAACCCCCACACCAAGCACAGCGTGATCCTCAACCGGCTTTCGTTGCGGCCAGGTGACATCCTGGACATCCGCAAGCTGCGATCCGACGAGCGGCGGATCTCCTCGAGCGGCCTGTTCTTAAACGACGCCGCCAAGGGCGAGGGCCCGCGGATCGTCTTCAGCAAGCCCGAACCGACCGACGAACTGATCGCCCGTGACCCCAGCAGGCCAGGCTTCCGCGGCCAGAGCCCCGACGATGGCGAGGCGGTGCTCGACCTTGTGCTTGAAGGTAGCCTGGCTCCTGCCGAGACCGAGACAACCGCGACGGTCAATACCCAGTCCACCCACAACAACGAGAGGCAGTCACCAGCCGGCACCGGCACCGCCTCAGGCGACAGCCAGCAGCGAAACGTGGCTGGCCAGCCCGTCTGGCGGGGCCAGAGCCCAGGCTATCGCCAGCCGGCAGCCTACGGCTATCAGCCGCCGGCCATGGCCAATCCGGTCACCGCCAACAGTCCGCCCGCCTATGGCCAAAGCTATCCCGCGTCGGCCCAGCCGGCCGCTGCCCCATGGGCCGGTGCCGCCGCCGCCGTCGCCGCTGGTGCCCCGGGTTATGGCCAGCCACAGCCCCAGGCCGGCCCAACCCAGTTGGTTGCCCAGCAGCCGTTTGAGCCGCTCCAGCCCGGCGCGCTGCCCCCGGCCTCAGCGCCACCCGGCTTTGCCCAGCCCGGCATGGGCCAGCCCGGATTTCAGCCCGGCATGCCTCCGCCCAACTTTGGCCAGCCACCGGTACAGGTTTTTCCGGGCCAAGAGCCCTACGTCATTGTGGACATCGACGCCGAAGAGACCCAGACCGGCCGATTGATGATCGGAGCAGGCGTCAACTCCAACGCCGGCCTCGTCGGCAACATCGTCATCGACGAGCAAAACTTCGACATCACCCGGCTCCCAACCAGCTGGGATGACATTAAAAACGGCACCGCCTTCCGCGGAGCAGGCCAGCGATTCCGGCTTGAGGCGGCTCCTGGCACGCAGTTGCAGCGGTACACCGCCACCTTCCAAGAGCCCTACCTGTTCGACACCCGCGTCGGCCTGTCGACGAGTGCCTCGTACTTCACCCGTTACTTCTATGACTGGGCTGAGGGTCGCGTCGGTGGCCGGGTGGGACTCGGCTATCAGTTTGCCTTCGCTCCCGACCTGTCGGTCAATGCCGGCTTCCGCGGTGAAAGCGTCGATGTCTTCGATCCGCGAGTACCGGGCGTGCCCGACGTCGACAACATGCTGGGCGTCAACTCGGCTTATGGCTTCAGTGGCGGCATCATTCACGACACCCGTGACAGCCCATTTCTGCCAACTCAGGGCCATCTGGCCACCTTCGAGTTCGAGCAGGTGATCGGCAGCTTCATTTATCCGCGAGGTGTCTTTGAAGGCAGGCAGTACTGGCTGCTCAACCAGCGGCCCGATGGTTCCGGCCGGCATGTGCTGTCGTTCGGCTCGGTGCTCGGCTTCTCCGGCCCAGACACGCCCGCCTACGACAACTTCTATGCCGGTGGCTACAACACCCTGCGTGGCTTCGTCTTCCGCGGGGCCAGCCCCCGGCAGGCCGGCACCAACGGCCAGTTGGCAATCGTCGGCGGTCCGTTTGAGTGGCTCAACACCATTGAGTATCTCTTCCCAATCACGGCCGATGACTCGCTGCGAGGCGTGGTCTTCACCGACTTCGGTACAGTCGAATCGAATGTCTCGATCAACAACATGCGGGTCTCGCCCGGCTTTGGTCTGCGGATCACCATGCCGGCACTCGGCCCGGCCCCGATCGCGCTCGACTTTGCGGTGCCGGTTTCGTACGCCGAGTACGACAGCCAGCAGTTGTTCAGCTTCTTCGTGGGATTTGCCCGGTGATGCCGGCAGTAGGTGACGGTGCGAGCCCAATGCGGATTCTCGTCATCCGCAACCGCTTCATTGGCGACACGCTGCTGGCGATTCCCTTTCTGCGGAACCTGCGGCAGAACTTTCCTGATGCCGTCATCGACGTGCTGGTCGAGCCGGTCTCAGGCGATGTGCTGGCCAGCTGCCCTTATGTTGATGATCTGATCCGCTGGAGCCGGCCGCGGACCCAGCGGCGGGCACTCGGTGCCTCCATCCGCGACCTTCGCGAGACCGCCCGCTGGCTGGCCGAGCGTCGCTACGACCGGGCCTATGTGCTTAAGCGGGCCGCTGCCGGCGGCCTGCTGGCCTGGCTGGCCGGCATTCCCCACCGGGTCGGCTTTGCCTGTCAGGGCCAGCAGTTCTGGCTGTCGCGATCGGCCCAACTGAAACCCTTTGACCATGAAGTCGAGCATTTTCTCGAACTGCTGCGGTGCGACGGGCTGACTGTCGATGACGGCCACAACGAGAACTGGGTCGATCCTCAGGCGGCGGCCAAGGTCGAGCAGTTGCTGGCCAGCATTCCCCGGTCTGAACCGCTTATCTATCTGGCACCGCGGGCCGGCTCGACTGCCAAGCATTGGCCGGCGGAGCGGTTTGCTGCAGTGATCAATGCTGTCACATCGCAGACTGGGGCGAGGTTTGTGCTCTGCGGTGGCCCCGGCGACCTGGCGATGCACCAAGAGATTGTGGCCGCCTGCGGGCCGACCGGCGACCGAGTGCACGACGTTTCAGCCGCCTGCTCGCTGGCTGACACGGCGGCGGTGGTCGCCCGCTGCCAGCTCTGCATCGGCGTCGACACGGGGCTGGTTCATCTGGCCGCCTCGTTCAGCCGACCCTGCGTGGTGATCTTTGGTTCGGAAGATCCACACCAGTGGCATCCTTGGGGCACCCGGCATGAGTTGCTGCGGTCGGTGGCACCAAAGCAGTCGGTCTGGCAGCGGCTTGCCACCGCACTTCGCCCACGGCCAGTGGGCCAGCGGTGGCACGCCGGCCGTGGCAATCCACTCGACGTGTCGGTCGATGATGTTGTCACTGCCAGCCTGCGGCTGCTGGCTCAGCAAGCGTGACGCCACTCCGAAAGAGAGGAGCGGAAGCGGTTGAACACGCGGCAGGGGCTACTGCAAACCTTCCGCACACGAACCAAACGACTCCCTCTGTCGACGGCCGAGTACCGCGACGCGAGCGTCTCAACGCACCTGCTCCTTCGTGCGTTTCGTGCCTTCATGATGATCCACCTCATGCAGCCCTCCTGCTGCGGTACCAGCCACAAACCCACTGGCCCAAGCCCACTGAAAATTGAAGCCGCCAATGCGGCCATCAACGTCGAGCAGCTCGCCGGCCAGATAGAGCCCCGGGCAGCACCGGCTCTCCA
>CAZKSP010000207.1:0-5154 GCA_964555385.1 uncultured Chitinophagaceae bacterium | reverse complement strand
ATCGTCGAGGAACGGGCAGGCCGGTCGCTGTTGGCGGCGGACTGATGACGCTGGTGATTCTCCTTCTGCTGGTTTTTCTGGGCATGGACCCGATCCAGGCCCTTCGGCTCGCGCCACAGATCGCGCCGCCGGCAGCCCCTCAGCCGCGTGCGGGCCAGCAGGCACCCCCAAACGATGAACTCAAGCAGTTTGTCTCAGTGGTGCTGGCTGACACCGAAGACATCTGGTCGCAGCTTTTTACCGAAGCCTTTGGCCGCCGCTACGCGCCGCCCAAATTGGTACTGTTCAGCGGCCGGGTCAGCAGTGCCTGCGGCCTGGCCAGTGCGGCTGTCGGGCCCTTCTACTGTCCGCTCGACAGGCAGGTCTACATCGACCTCTCGTTTTATGAAGAACTGAAGCGACGGTTCGGTGCGCCCGGCGACTTCGCCCAGGCCTACGTGATTGCTCACGAAATTGGTCACCATGTTCAGAACCTGCTCGGCGTGAGCAACGAGGTCCAGACGCAGCGGCAACGGCTGCCTGAGGTTGAAGCCAACAGGCTCTCCGTGCGGCTCGAGTTGCAGGCTGACTTTCTCGCTGGCGTCTGGGCCCACCACGTCGCCCGCTTCGCCGATGTGCTTGAAGAAGACGACATCCGCGAGGCTGTCCGGGCTGCCGCCGCTATCGGCGATGATGCCATCCAGAAACAGTCACAGGGTTATGTCGTGCCCGACGCTTTCACCCACGGCTCAAGCGATCAGCGGGTGAAGTGGTTTCTGGCGGGCTTCACGTCCGGCGATCCCCGGCAAATGGACGATCTGTTCACTGTCGCCCAGCCGTAGCGGACAAAGCGCTGTAGGCGTGGTACATTCTTGTCATGTTCCCACCGGGGAAAGGCGGCCCCGCGGGATATGTCTTCTAGTTTCTTCGACACACCTCCCTGACCGAAAACCCATGAACAAATATCTGTCACTCCGCTTGACGCAGGGGCGAATCGCCCCCGCTGTATCTCTTGCCGCCCTTTTTCTCGCGACCCCGGCGTTCGCCGCTGATGATGCCGCGACTGCCATCAACGCCGCCGACACTGCCTGGATGATCGTGGCCACGGCTTTGGTGCTGTTCATGACCTTGCCCGGTCTCGCGCTATTCTATGGTGGATTGGTTCGGTCGAAGAACGTGCTGTCGGTGCTGGTGCAATGCTTTGCCCTCGCTGGCGTCATGACGCTGCTTTGGGTGGCCTACGGCTACAGTTTGGCCTTCGGAAACGGCGGTAACCTGCAGTCAATCATCGGCAACTTTGACAAAGCGTTTCTCCAAGGCGTGACGGTCGAAAGTGTTTCTGGCACCATTCCCGAATCGCTTTTTCTCGCCTTTCAGATGACCTTTGCCATCATCACGCCAGCGCTCATCGTCGGGGCATTTGCCGAGCGGATGAAGTTCTCTGGCATGCTGCTGTTCAGCGTGCTTTGGTTCACTTTCTCCTACCTGCCGATCTGCCACATGGCCTGGGCAGGCGACGGCGCGTTGTTTTATGACTGGGGCGTGCTCGACTTTGCCGGAGGCACCGTCGTGCATGTCAATGCTGGGATTGCCGGCCTAGTCACCTGCATACTCCTTGGGCCCCGGCAGGGCTTTCCTCGTGAACCAATGCGTCCCCACAATCTGCCCTTTACCGTGATGGGCGCCGGCATGCTTTGGGTCGGCTGGTTCGGCTTCAATGCCGGCAGCGAATTGGCAGCCGACGGAACGGCCGCCATGGCCCTACTGGTCACTCATATCGCCGCTGCAACTGCTGCCGTTGTCTGGATGGCCATCGAGATCTTCGCCCACGGCAAGGCCTCGGCCCTCGGCGTCGCCACCGGCGCCGTTGCGGGGCTGGTGGCCATCACTCCCGCCAGTGGCACCGCCGGGCCACTGGGGGCCATGGTGATTGGGGCCGCCTCATCGCTGGCCGGCTATTATTTCGCAACGACCGTAAAACACCGCTTTCGCTATGACGACAGCCTCGACGTCTTTGGCGTGCATGGCGTCGGCGGCGTTGTCGGAGCGGTACTCACTGGCGTCTTCGCGGCTGAATCGCTCGGCGGCAGTGGGATGGAGCATGACTCAATTCTCACCCAAGTTGGCTACCAGGCTCTCAGTGTTGGGGTCACTGCGGTGTGGAGTGGTGTCGTCTCTGTCATTGCCTTTGTGGTTGCCAATCAGATAGTCGGCATGCGGGTAAGACTGGAGACCGAACAAACGGGTCTCGATCTGACAGAGCACCAAGAGCAGGCCTACGAGATCGTGTAGTAGCCCCTGTTCACGACGCAACAATTATTTGGCCCGGGCTGTTCGATGTCGGCCCGGGCCAAACTTTTTTCTTCAATCCAATTCAAGCCTGCCGCTCTCCACCACCTCACCAGCCGATGGGTGACAGAATTTCCTTGATGCGAATATCTCGAAACTCAGCCCACATTGGCTTGCCACCGTGCAGTTGCAGGGCAATCAACCCAGCCGTACGGTTCGTCAGCGGATCATTGTCGGTGAACTCAACAACCAGCCAGCCATTGAGAAAGTGTCGGACCCGAGGCCCCTGCGCAATGATGACAACGTCGTTCCAGTCGTCCAGCCGGAAGAGCTTCTTAAACGCTTCCTCACCAATGAGCGTGCCCGTTACACGTTTTTCACCACCCACAGTGCGAATCACCCGCTCACCAATGTTACAGAGGCGGCCCGCCTTGCCCTTCTCGTCGTAAATGAAGGAGGAAACATTGGGAAAGTCGTTTTCGTTGCGAACCTCGTGCTGATAGCCGGCCATCACCCAATCATTCGATGCGTTCGTCAGCCGCTCGGAGCGGTACTGAATGCCCGAGTTGTTGGTCGCGTTGCAACGAAATGACAGCCTTAGCTCGAAGTTCCGGAACACCGAGGAGAGTTGGGCCTCGCGATCGGGGCCTTTGAAAATAAGAAACGTGTTGCCCTTGGATGGCTGCTCAGCCGTCGTCTCACCATGGATCACACCGTCCCGCACGCTCCAGAGACGCGGGTCGCCGTCCCAGCCCCGGAGGTCCTTGCCGTTGAACAGCGGCCGCAGCCCAACTGCTTCAGCAGGCGCGGCAATTGGATCGATCACGGGTGGCGCCTCGTCGGCAGCCTCCACCTGATGCCCTGTCGCGACCATCGCAATCAGCAGGCAGATTGTTGGGGCAAAAACGGCACGTCGAGACGTCATGGTACTTCCTCTGGTCATAGTGCTTTTTCTGGTCATCTTGCTTCCTCTGGTAAAACGCGGTGGAGCTGTTGCTTTTCTAAGCATGGGTCAGGGACAGCCCACAACTGCTTCCCCACTCGCTGGTCGCGAGTATAACCAGCCTTTTAGACGACCGTCATCCGATCAGAAAATCTGTCGCCGTGTCTGAAATTTGGGATCTTCGCCAGCACACCCCCGCTTCTCTCTGGCAGCAGTGTGCCGACAGCCTCACCGCAGCCACAGCGTCGGCCCGGCACCCCTTCCACCTCATCACTGTGGCAACCATGGTTGCCGCATCCGGCCCTGACCAACGAACTGTGGTTCTCCGGAGTTTCGATCCCGATGCTGGCACAATCAGCTTTCATACCGATATCCGTTCAAGCAAGGTTGCGCAGCTCACAGCCTGCCCGCAGGTCAGCCTGCACTGGTACGACCCGGCGGCCCGCGTGCAGCTCCGCATTTCGGCCGCTGCGGCCGTGCATCACCAGGATGACCTGGCAGTCAAGGCGTGGACCCGCTCCCGAGCAACGAGCCGGGCCTGTTACACTGCAGTCAGGGGCCCAGGGGCGGCCGTCGACGCGTTTCCGACGGCCCCGTCAATTCCGCTGGACGATGACCCACGCGGGCTGGTCCACTTTGCGGTGGTGACCTGCCGCTTCTCAACCATTGAAGTTCTTACAC
Organism: uncultured Chitinophagaceae bacterium; assembly: GCA_964555385.1. GTDB lineage: Bacteria > Planctomycetota > Planctomycetia > Pirellulales > UBA1268 > UBA1268. The sequence continues at coordinate 1,262 of CAZKSP010000207.1, read as the reverse complement.
TGCACGCTGGCGGGCACCAACGGGTCCGGGTGCAACTGAAAGACCAACCCATTTCCTGGCAGATTCTCGCCCCCTGAACCGCCATTTTTCCCCGTCTGCGAGGCACAGAGAATGAAACTAGCCCTGCACTGGCAGATCGCCATCGGCATGGTCGTCGGCGCGGTTGTCGGCGTCAGCCTCAACCTCCTGGCTGGCGTTCGGGAAACTGAGGTGGCGGCCACCCGGCTGCCAGCCGGCCTGGCGTCGCTCACCATCAGTGACTCGCCGAACCATGTTCAACTGGCCTGGACCAGCAACGACGGCACGGTCGGCGGAGCGGTAGTCGACGGCACCCGCCAGACACCGGGAGCAGCGGCCACTGTCGACGAACTAGCGCGGCTCAATCCTGAGGCAGCCGACTGGCTGCACCGGCTCGGCCGCAGCCCGGCCCGCGTGGTGGGTGAGGCAGCCCAAAAACTCGGCGGGCTCTTTCTACGGCTATTACAGATGGTGGCCGTGCCCCTGATCATCACCTCACTGATCTGCGGCGTGACAGGTCTTGGCGACGCCGCCAGCCTGGGCGGCATGTTTCTGCGGACGATCCTTTACTACGCCTCAACCAGTTTTCTCGCCATTGCCATCGGCTTGCTGGCAGTCAACATCTTCCGGCCGGGACTCAACGGTGATGGTGGCGTCGCCGCCGATGGGCCGGCCGCCAGTGGGCACTCCCTCGGTGACCTGCTGTTCGAGCAGGTCGAGCGGATGATTCCGACCAATCCGATTGCCGCAATTGCCGAGTCGAACTTTCTCTCCATCATCGCCTTCACGCTGGCTTTTTCGATTTTTGCGGTGATCGTCGGCGGGAAGACCCTTGCAGCAATCAGGACCGCTGCCGACGCGGGCTTTGAGGTGATGATGGCAATGACGATGGCGATCATTGGGCTGGCGCCACTGGGAGTGCTCTGCCTGATGCTTTTCGTAACCGCCACCCAGGGGCCAGCGGTATTTGCTTCCCTGTTCTGGTACCTGCTGACTGTCGTAGTCGCTCTGGCAACTCATGCCCTGATCGTCCTGCCACTGATTCTGCACTTCGTGGCCGGCCGCAACCCTTTCGAGTATGCCAGAGCGCTCTCCCCTGCACTGCTCACAGCCTTTAGCTCCGCCTCGTCCAATGGCACGCTTCCGCTGACGATGGCCTGCGTTGAAAATCGGGCCGGCATCGACAACAAGGTCTCAAGCTTCGTGCTGCCGCTGGGGGCGACCATCAACATGGACGGCACGGC
>CAZKSP010000206.1:0-5157 GCA_964555385.1 uncultured Chitinophagaceae bacterium | reverse complement strand
GAAAGGATAACATAATGGCAGCAACTATCACAACTCAACCGGCAGACTCCTCGGTAGCCGTGGGGTCTACTCACAGCTTCACCGTGGCGGCTTCCGGGCCTGCTGCGGTTCAAGCAACCTATAACCAGAACGGGACGGCCTCCAGCCCACGGCCATACTGGCACGCCGGGGGTGTGCTTTTTGGCCGCACTGGTAGAGGTGATGACTGTGACAAACTTGGCTCAGACCACACCGCATCCATCAATCAGGGGCCATGGGGTGGTGGCAATCATCCGTCGGAACGATCTGTTTCTGGCGATTCGTCGCGGTCCCACCCTGCGGGCCGGCGGCCGGGTCTGTTTTCCGGGCGGCCATATCGAGCCGGGAGAGGTTGACCACGAGGCTGTCGTCCGGGAATGTCAAGAAGAACTCGCCATTGGGGTGATGCCGTTGGCCCGGGTCTGGCGGAGTGTCACTGCCTGGGGAACCGCCTTGGCCTGGTGGACTGTGACGGTCACTGAGCCAATCGAGCCGGTACCACATCCGGTTGAAGTTGCTGAGATCTTTTGGCTCCGGCTCGACGAGTTGGCCGCCCATCCTGATCTGCTTGAGGGTAACCGCGAGTTCCTCAGCGGCATTCGCTGTGGTGCGATTCGGCTGTGATGCCTCGCGGGTCACTCGCTCGCCGCATCGTCTGCTGGCGGCAGTGGCGGAAAGTTATCAGGCAGCACCCGTTCCAACTGCAGCGGTTTGGTGACGCGTGGAGGGGGCAGCTGCGGCGGATTAGCTGCCTGCTCCAGCAGCTGCCGGAAGCGGTTGGGGCGTTCTGTGGATGAGGCGTTCGCAGCTGTAGGGCCGGGCCCCATTGGACCAGTTGGCAGGGGCTGGAGGAGAGACCGGCGAGCCGGCTGATCAAAAGCTGCTGGCGTCACCCGCTGCGAGTCAGCTTTCTGAACACTGTCGGCTGGACCGTCGGAAGCTGGCGGCATGAATGCCGCCAGCCAGGTGGCTAGCAGTTGCCGCTCGTGCACCGTCAGCAGACCCGCGGCGGGCCGGCCAGGCAGCATTGCCGGGGGATGCTGCCGCAAGACCGTTTGCAGGAATGACTGATCGCCTCCTCTGTGGGCCACTGCGTCACTGACCTGCTGCAGATTGCGGAGCGTTGTCAGCCGATCGGCGCGGCCCCGTGTTGGCCCCCGGGTCAGTTGCAGATGGGCCGCCTCCGGGCTGCCATGGCAGGCGCCAGCGGCACAGCGATTGAGCAAGAGAGGCTGAATGGCCCGGGTAAAGCTTGCCAAGCCTGGTGGATCTGCCAGCGGGTCGGCCAAATCATCGGCTGCTCGTGCCGCTACCGGCAGAGCGAGGCTCAGCAGGCAGGCAAGGCGTGTGACGAATGACGGAGGGCAGGTCAGCATGGTGCGGCCGGGTTTGGGGGCAGCGAACCGTAGCCCCCCGCATAATCCGTCGCAACCGGAACCTGCGGACAGCAGCGGGAGAGTGGGCCCACCAGATGGTCTGGCGACCGTGGGCCGGCCGCGGGTACAAGGGCAACAGAAGGCAGGATTGTGCAGTACAATATCGGCGGTCCCAGCCCGGCACCCGAGCACCAGAAGAGGAAAATCGAATGGAGCGGACATTCGTGATGTTCAAGCCCGACTGCATTGAGCGGGGGCTGCTGACCAAGGTGATGAGCCGGTTCGAGGACAAGGGACTGCGGCTGGTGGCCCTGAAGATGCTGCGGGTGACGCCGGAACTGGCCAAGCAGCACTACGCCGAACACGTCGAAAAGCCGTTCTATCCCAGCCTTGAGTCGTTCATCACGGCCGCTCCGGTTGTGGCGGCGATCTACGAGGGCCTTGAGGTCGTTCGCGTTGTCCGCGACATGCTGGGGGCGACCAGCGGATTGAAGGCAGCCGCTGGCACGATCCGCGGCGACTTTTCCGCCAGCCGCCAGATGAACCTGGTGCATGCCTCCGATTCACCTGAGTCGGCCGCCCGCGAGATCGGTATTTACTTTAGTGACGCCGAGATCGTCGCCTGGCAGCCCCGCGTGGACGACATGCTGCGGGCGGGGGATGAGGGGTAAAGAACGCTCTGTCGGCAGCCACCAATGGGCGGGCGTTTTCCTCGGCTGGCAATGCTCGGTGCTGACGGGGACTGTACAGCCTGGTGCCTGTTGCGGCTTCGAGGTGGCTAATCGTCACGATTCGCCGAGGAGGCCGAGTCAGAATCGAGTGCAAAATCGAGCGTATTGCGGCCTCGCTCGACAACGGCGGACAAGACACTTTCAGGGCCGCTGTACCGCTCCGGCGTCATGTTGATCAACTCGGGTTCAATGGCCGGCAAATTGCCTGCTGGAGGTGCATCATCGTCGGGAATAAAGCCGGCTGCTTTGTCGAGGGCATTTTGTTTGGCATCCATAGCAGCCGCGGCACGGGAACTGGCTTTTGAGTAGTCCTCAATAACCTTGCGGATCATGACGCGATGTTCGCCAAGCACTGCCCCTCGGATATTTTTCGTATAGGAGAGGGAGTATTGTCCCTTGGCGTCAGTCCTGCCGCTTGATGCTCGCCCATCTTTTGGGGCGAAGGTGATTTCAGCATCCTCAAGAGGCTTGCCATCGAGGGTGACGGTGCCGGTAACCGTGGCGACTTCCGGGTAATTGCCTCTGCCACATCCGCACGCCGTCAAAAGCAATAAACCAACTGACAGTGCATGGAACTGCAGGCGATTGTGAACGAATGTGGATGGCTGCATGAGAACTGGTCGCATTTCCTGAAAAGTTTTCGTGGTGAACGGCTCGGAGGCGTCCTCAGGCGGCACCATCGCGACGGCTCAGGCCTAATTGCCCGATGGAATGACATCACCGTCCATGCGATTGCAGAGATCGGCAAGTACAGTGTCGCTGATTGTTTCTAGCAACATTCGAGTCGAGCCGTCACAGAGAACAAATTGTGCTCCGCCGGGATGTCCGCTGCTCCACGAATCGGCTGCAGTTGCTCCGTACGCACTGCCGCACCCAGTATTCGGCCAGCAGTCGGGCATGTTGTCTGGCTGTGCCGCATCATAATCATTGATCTGAAGGTTGGAGTTTGCTTCGTCGAAAATCGTCACCCAGTTATAGGCGTGCGGTTCGGTGTGGTATGCGGCTGCATTCGAGCCAAGCCAGTTGCCCGCTTCGTGATTGCCGTGATTGCTGCTCTCGTAGTCTCTTTCTCCAACAAGCAGCGTGGACGAAGTGCCGTCTGTAATTTTGCTCATCTTTAGTTTGATTCTTGGGAAGAGCACGCCGTTGTACCAGTTGTTGTAGGCAGCAATGTTGGCCGAGTTGTCATCATGAATGCAGTGACTCTGTCCAGCTGCCGCGCCACTAAAAGCATTCATGATCTTTTTGGTACCAGCATTTCCAACGTAATTTGAAGTGGCGACCCGCCAATTGTTATTTGGCCCCATGTACCGCCCGCGTTCGTTATTTTCGTCCGGACCAATGTCTGAGGGGCAGCGGTGGGCTGCAATTTTGGTTCGGCCCGCAGTTAAGGCGGTGGCAGCCGTGGTGGAAGAACTTCCAACCTTCAATGTTGACGCCAGCGTCGACTCTTCCATGAATTGTAAAATGAACGATCCCCACGCCCAGCCACCTCCATTGTTTTGCGCCCGCCCACATTGGATGCCGGGAGGAAAAGCATCAAACGCATCATGATGGTTGTGAAGGGCAAGGCCGATCTGTTTGAGGTTGTTGGTGCAAGAAACCCGGCGGGCTGCTTCACGTGCCTGCTGTACAGCCGGAAGCAACAGGCCGACAAGGACGCCGATGATGGCAATCACAACGAGGAGTTCGATGAGGGTGAACGCAGTCCGTTTTTGAATTGGTGTGGTTTGAGCCATGGGAAGCTCTCCTGAGAAATCATGAAAAGCAAAAGATTCGTCCGGAGTCGACTGTTTCACCCGCGGCTTAACTGAGTGAGGGTGAAAATAACGGCTCCAGATGCGGGCGAACGTGAAGCGAAGCCCCGTCGACCTGATCATGTATTTTCATTATCGGCAGCCGGCTAAGCCCTTAGCCATCATGTGATTACATGACGAAAAGCTGTGGGGCCAATGGAGGGGGTAGCTCCGCACGCCGAAAGACGACCGTACGGACGGCTCAGGGGGGCGGCAGTTACTGAATCTTCGGCGGGATTCCTGGGAATTCCTGCTTTTGTCCGCTGCGTCGAGCGTCGCCTGCGTTGAGCGAAAGCGGCGTGAAGGTCTTTTCCCTCGACAACTAACCGCGTGACCTGGGCGTCTGCAGGATTCCCCTGCGGTAGGCCTCGCTCACTGCTGCGGGCGCGTTAGTCACTTGCAGTTTGGCGTAGATGTGTGACACATGGGTATCGACGGTGGAATAACCAATCCCCAGTTGGGTAGCTATTTCCTTCTTGAGTAGTCCCTCGGCCAGAAGCCCGAGAATCTCCTGCTCACGTTCGGTCAGGGGGCCGCTGGTTGCCGGCGTGGGTTTTTGCATTGTCTCGAGAATGAAGCGTGCGACGTTTTGGTCGAGTGATGCCCCGCCCGCTGCGACCGTCCGGATGCCCTCGGTGATCTGTTGCACGCTGGAGTCCTTGAGTAGATAGCCAGCGACTCCAGCTCTGATTGCCCGCACAATGCTCTGAGGGTCATCCGACTGCGAGAGAACGATGATCCTCGTTCCCGGGGTAGCGGCATGAATCAGCGGAATGGCGTCGAGGCCGTTCATGCCCGGCAAACGGAGGTCGAGCAGCAGGACGTCCGGCTGGTCAGCGGCAGACGTCGCCTCGAGTGTTCGGAGGGCAATTTCAGTCGTACCGAATTGCCCTGCAAGAACCATGTCATCCTGACCGTCCACCGCCAGGGTGAGCACATCGCGGTACGCTGCGTTGTCCTCGATGACCATGATTTTGATCTCGGTGGTCCGAGTGGTTTCAGTAGTCATGGACAAAACTCCTGTGAGGGCTATTCATGATAGATAACGCCAGCGAGGCTGGGTTCGAGCGTTGAATGTCACCCGTGTTCCACCTCCAGCACGATCAGCCGCCACGACCGAGCCACCCAGCAGCCGAGCCCGCCGAGCAAGTGAGGCCGGAGTCTGGTTGCCCCTGCGAGTGACAGGCTGCTGACCAAGCCCGCAGCCATTATCCGAGACCGACAGCACCAGTTCCC
>CAZKSP010000205.1:0-5173 GCA_964555385.1 uncultured Chitinophagaceae bacterium | reverse complement strand
AGCGTCCCGAACCTGTTCGGCATCGAGTCGACGGATCAGCCACCGAGAGAAGAGGTGGCCCTCGGGATCAACCGCTGTCGCCTCGGGATGCCGAGAGTCCTGGCGATAAGCAGTGCTGGTCACGAGCAGACGGTGCAGGGGTTTCAGTTGCCAGCCCGACGCCATAAAGCGGTCGGCTAGCCAGTCGAGTAGTTCTGGATGGCTCGGACGCTTGCCAGCCAGGCCAAAATCACCCGGCGTTGACACAATGCCTCGACCGAAATGGTGCATCCAGAACCGGTTCACCAGCACACGGGCGACCAGTGGATGCTCACCACTGGTTAGCCAGCGGGCATAGACCAACCGGCGGCCGCTTGACCCTCCCGTTGGTTGGTCAACTGCGAACGGCTCGATGGCGGAGTTTGCCAGGACCGCCAACTCGCCCGGTGGAACCTCCTGCCGAGGCTGTTCATGGTCACCGCGATAAAAGACCTGCATGGCAGGGATCCGGCCGCGAACTTCGGTAGTGGCCATGACGAAATCCTCGGGCGGCTTCGTCTTTCGCAGGGCTGTCGCTTTTGCCCGCAGGTCTTTGACCTGCTTGTCAGCCTTTTTGTCATAGAGGTCGAGAGAATAGAGAGCGAGTGCGGACGGGTATTTCTTGATGAGGGCCAGTTGCTCAGGCGACTGTTTGTTCTTCGGAGTCGCCCGCGCCTCTCGATAGGCGTCCCGAACATCTTCGGGCAACTTGAGGATTTCCTTTTCAAAGATCTCGTCCAGAAACGTTCGCTCCAGCGTTTTGGCTTCTGCTTCGATGGCTTTGGCCTGTTGTTCAATCTCAGCTGACGCGGCCTTGTCCTCTGGTGTCGCCAGCGAGCAGTTGCGGGCTGCTGGTGACCGCCAGTTTTGCCAGTCGAAAGCCGGCTCAAAGATTGCACGGAACCGGTAATAGTCAGCCTGGGAAACCGGATCGAAGCGGTGGTCATGGCACTGGGCGCAGCCAACGGTGAGGCCGAGGAGGGCCGATGACACTACCTTGAGTTGTTCAGCGACTGCCTCATTCCTGGCAAGCTTCACGTCGGCCACCTTGTCACCGGTGCCGTCCGGAGCCATCCGTAGAAAGCCGGTGGCGGTGAGTTGCTCGCGTCGAACTGGGTCGAGAATCGCGTCAGTTGTTTCGCCATGAACAACGCCTGCAAGTTCATCTCCGGCGAGTTGCTCGATGAGAAACTGATCCCATGGCTTGTCGGTGTTGAGCGAGCGAATGACATAGTCACGGTAGTGCCAGGCGTAAGGGCGCAGCGAGTCGGCCTCTGCGTGGCCGGCGGAATCGGCATAGCCCACCACATCGAGCCAGTGTCGGGCCCAGCGTTCACCATAAGCGGGCGAGGCGAGTAGGCGATCGACCAGCCGTTCGTAGGCGGTTGGGGAATGGTCGGTAAGAAAGGCGTCGATTTCCGCTGGCGTCGGTGGCAGCCCGGTCAGGTCGAAGGTCAGCCGACGAATAAGGGTGCGGCGATCGGCATCGGGAGCGAAGCCGAGGCTGTGCTCGGCTAGTTTTTGTTCGATGAAGGCATCGACCTCATTCCGGATCCGGGGGTTGTCCGAAGCTGGAACAGTCGGCTGGATGATGGGCCGAAAGGCCCAGTGTTGTGTCTCGGTGGCAGCAAAGTAAGGGCCAGGGGGGAGCGTCTCTGGTTCCGATTCGCCCCCCGGCGCTCCAGCGACAATCCATTGGCGGAGCAGGGCAAGTTGCTCCGCCGGAACGGGTCGTCCCTCCTGTGGCATCTCGCCTGACTCAATCACCTGGATCAGCCGACTCGCATCCGGCTTGCCCGGCACGATCAGCGGCTCACCGCTGTCGCCCGGTCGCAGCATGAACCGGTGCAGCCGCAGGTCGACGCCGCCGGCGATCTCAGCCTCTTCGCCGTGGCAGTGAGTGCACGACGCCCTGAGGATTGGCCGGATGTCGCGGTCGAATGATGGAGATTCGGCAGCGCCGGCAGTTGCTGCCGTCAGCACGGTTAGTGCGATGGCAAACTGCAGGCAGGCAGCAACACTGACACGGCAGGTTTTTTCAGTGTTCATTGGTCTTCGCGATTCTCTCCAGCCGTGTTGCAGCCCTTCCGGAATCAAACAGGCAAAGTCTTCTCCATTAATCAATGTCTTCTCGGCTACGACTTTACTATGGTATGAAATGGTTCTGTCGCTTTGTGAATTCGTCAGATTGAGAGGAGTGAGGTCTGGGCATGCCAGGATGTTCCCGCCGAGGTCTGCTGCTTGCATCCGGTGCTGCTGCCGCAGTGGCCGCCAGAGCCGGTCAGGTATCTGAGGATTCGCAGGCCTTATCGGTTGCTGCCGACTTTTCCCTCCATAACAGTGGCATCCGCCACTCCGTGATGGGCTGGTGCTTCAAGCCGATGGATGCGGTGACGCTCGCTCGACACGCTCGGTCGATCGGCCTGACCGGAATCGAGGGTATCAGTCGGCAGGATTATCCGGCGGTTAAGAAGCTGGGGCTTGAGATTTCTCTTGTCGGGAGCCACAGCTTCGCCAGAGGGCCCTGCAACCCTGCGTACCGGGACGAGACTGAAGCCAAGCTCCGCGATGCGATCGAGGTTGCCGCTGCAGTTGGTTCCCGTAAGGTGATTACGTTTACTGGCATGCAGTTTGAGGGGATGGATCCGGAGCAGGCTGCTGAAGACTGCGTGGCGACCTGGAAGCGGGTGCTGCCGTTGGCGGAGCGGCAGGGAATCACACTGGTGCTCGAACACCTCAACTCCCGTGATGCAACGCATCCGATGAAGGGCCATCCCGGCTACTTTGGTGACGATGTCGATTTCTGTGCCGACCTCATTCGGCGGGTCGGCTCGGACCACTTCAAACTGCTCTTTGACATCTATCACGTCTCGATCATGAACGGTGACATCATCCGTCGGCTTGATCAGTACCGCGACCTGATTGGCCACATCCACACTGCCGGCAACCCCGGCCGTGGGGAGCTGGATGACACGCAGGAGATCAACTATCCGGCAGTCATGCGAGCCTTAGTCGCAGGCGGGTATCACGATTTCGTTGCCCACGAGTTTATCCCGACATGGGACGATCCGATTCTCGCGTTGCGGCAGGCGGCGATGGTCTGTGATGTCTGACCAAAGCCGGAGGGGCTGTCGCTATGGGAGCGTCGCTGCCGAGCCAGTCGATTCGGGCAATGGCACCTGAGTTGGATGCCGGAGATAAGCGATCAGGTTGCGAAGCTGCTGCTCGCTGAGTTGGTCAAGCAGCCCGTCTGGCATCGGTGAGCGGTCGGTCAGCGTGACCTCTTCAATGTCTGCAACTGGTAAGGAGATCAGTTCCTGAGGGGTTCGCAGGCTGAGGGTTTGGTCGTCACGGTTCATCACGACACCTGAGAGGACCCGGCCATCGGCCAACGCGACCACTGACAACCGCCAATTCCGATTGACGACCGCGCTGGGGTCAATCATGTTCTCCAGAAGATAGCCGAGATCATGTCGGCCTGAGCCGGTCAGGTCGGGGCCGAGGTCTCCGCCGCTGCCATAAAGCCGATGGCAGTTGCTGCAACTTTTCTGGAATAACAGACGGCCGGCTGAGAGACTGGCCTGTTGGCTTTCTGCAGCATTCAGAAGCTGAGTGAGTTTTACGATCTGCTGTCGCTTTTCTGCTGGGCTTTCGCGGATCTGTCCCCAGGCTGTTGCCAGTCGCTGAGAGAGTTCGGGGTCCCCAAGAGTGTGGATTTGCTGCACGCTGGTTGCCGAGAGATCAGCCGGCTTGAGTTGCCCGGTCTCGATTGCCTTGACGACCGCCGCCGCAAATGTCTCGCGGGAGACAAGGGCGGTGAGGATTGCCTCCCGTGCCGCACCACGGGCTCGCCGGCTGGCATTGACGAGCAGCTGGGCTGCTGCCGGGTCGTCGAAAAGCGCCAGGCCTCGAGCCGCTGTTGCTTGGACATCGCGATCGTTGATCAGTTGCTCGCAGGTGTTTCGGAGGTCAGCCGGTTGGGCCTCGATCAGTGTCTGCAGAGCTGTTCGGCGGATATCGACCGTGGCTGAGCGGTCGAGGGCAACGGCAGAAACGGCGGCGATCGCCCGGCCGTCGCCGAAGAGTACGGCGAGCTCCTCGGCGTGCTGCGTCATGCGGTCCCTCAGGTCGCCCACCGGCAAGGCAGCGATGGCCTGCTTCACGGCCTCCCAAGAGGCGGGCTGTGTAGCCTTTCGCCAGCCGGCGAGGCCCTCGGTCAGGCCCAAAAGGCTATCGGCGAGAACCGCTGGGTCGGGCTGCCGGCTGGCCGCTTGCAGCAGCGAATCGACGATGCCAGGGGTGGTATTGATCAGGCTGGCGAGTCGCCGAGCAATCAGTCGCCGGGTCGTGGGCCAGCGACACTGCAGGGCCACCTCGACCAAGGCGGCGGGGTTTTCCTCTGCCACTGGAATCAGGCCGTACCAGACGAGGAGCGGAAGGTTGTGGTCAGTGGCATCCTCGCTACGAGAGACGAGAGCAATCGCCAACTCGCAGCGAAGGTCAACGGGCAGTCGCTGGAGGGTTGAGCTGAGCGCCAGTCGGACGAGTGCGGAGGAATCTTCTCGTGCGAGCTCGGTGAGACGGCGAAGCAGTTGGCGGGACTTTGCGTCGACACGAGCCGCAACGGCTTCGGTGACCGGTACCGGTCCCAGGGCGGCATCGAGCGGCCAGCGTTCGGTGAGCAGTCGCACGGCCCAGGTTCGCACATGCTCGTCGGAATGGTGGAGCTGCTCCTGAAGATTAGCAGGAGTCATTGCTCCGATCAGATGCAGGGCGAGCATCGCCCGAACGCGGTGGGCAGAGGCCGTAACCCTGGAGTCAGCGGCGGTGAGCGTGTCGGCAGAATCAAACTGTGTTTGCAGCAGTTGTACGACCTCATCCGCTAGTGGTCCCGTTGCAGCCCGCTCAGCGAGCAGCAGTCGCGACTGAGCCACCCACCAGCCGTCAGCCTGCCGCTGGAATCGACCCAGATCGCTATCGGCCATCGTTCGCAGGTCAATGTTTCGGTCGATTCCAGCAGGCAAGCTGGGCCGGCCGTGGGCAATCCGATAGATCCGGCCACTGGTGCGGTGCACACCATCCCGCTCATGGCACTCGCCTGTGTCGCTCCAGTCGAGCATCGCAGGTCTTCCTTTCGATTCGTTCTTGCGCGGGG
>CAZKSP010000204.1:0-5278 GCA_964555385.1 uncultured Chitinophagaceae bacterium | reverse complement strand
CGGCCTGACTGCGATGCCCTTGGCAGTGAGCTCGGCCTGTTGGGCATTCTTGAGGCTATTGGCAAGGATGTCCGCATCGTCAATGCCCAGGAGACACCCGCCAACCTCCGCTGGATCGACCCTGAGAACCGGCTTGAGTCACTGGCTCAGGGGGTAAAGCCCGCCGACCTTGATGACCGTGACCTACTGGTGGTACTCGACACCAGCGCCTGGGCGCAGCTGGGAGCGATGGGCGAAGTGCTCAAGCGGAACCGCGACCGGGTCGTGGTGGTCGATCACCATGTCAGCGAAGACGATCTGGCCGACCGCTGGTTCAAAGACACCACTGCGGAGGCAACCGCCCGCATTGTCTACGAGATCGGCCTCCGGCTCCGGGTGACGTTTACTGAGCAGATTGCCACGCCACTTTACGCTGGTCTCTCGACCGACACCGGCGGCTTTCGGTTCCCGTCGGCCAGTGGTGAAACCTTTCGCGTGGCAGCCCGGTTGGTCGATGCCGGAGCGAGCCCCTCCTTCATTTACCGTGAACTCTTTGAGCAGGACACGCTGGCCCGGTTGCACCTCGTCGGCCGGACGCTCGCCGGAGCCCGGACCTTCAATGACGGTAGCTGCATCCTCTCGACGGTGCGGCAGGCCGACATCAAAGAAGTGGGTGCCCTTCCGGCTGACACCGAGGATCTGATCAATCTGACGCTTGCTGTGAAGGGAACCCAGCTTGCGGCGATTCTCATCGAGCAGCCCGACGGTCGCGTGAAGTTGAGCTTTCGTAGCCGCGGTGCGGCCGACTGCAGTGCCCTTGCCGGGCACTTTGGCGGCGGTGGCCACAAGGCGGCGGCCGGGGCGATCGTGAGCGGTGACTTTGATGCCGTCGAGCAGCAGGTGTCCGAGGCGGTCGATGCCGCCTGGCACGCCCTTGAACCGGCCTGACGACGGACTCACCAAAAAGCTCGTCACGTCTTTGTGTCTCGCGACATCCGTGGCAAGACATGCCTACTGCATGTCGATAATGACCGGAGAAAGCATCTATGAGTGAGCATTCGGAGGTAGCCTCCGCCACTGAAAACCGGCGAGGCTTCATTACCAAGGCCTTGGCCGTCTGTTGTGGCGGGCTGGCAACCCTCGCCCCGGCTGGGGCGGCCATCTGGGCGGTACTCGACCCGCTGCGGCGAACGGCTGGAGCCGGCAGCTTCCTACGGGTGGCTGATCTGGCGAATCTGCCCGATGACGGCCAGCCGCGGCAGTTCCCGGTGATCACCGATCGAGTTGATGCCTGGACAGGCTATGCCGCCGAGCCGATCGGGGCGGTCTATGTGAAGCGGGAGCCGGGGAGCGACACCGTCGAGGCCCTCTCGGCCACCTGCCCGCATGCCGGCTGTTTTGTTGAGATGGATACGGAATCGAAGTGCTTTCGCTGCCCCTGCCACAACAGCGCCTTCACGCTTGACGGTGGCATCGTTGCCCCGAGCCCCAGCCCGCGGCCGATGGATGGCCTCGAGTGCCAGGTCGACAAGTCGGGCAGCATCCTGGTGAAGTGGCAGAATTTCTACACCGGGATTGAAGAAAAGGTGGCCCGCCCATGAGCACGACCACCCCGAAGGCTGACACACCGACGAAGCCGTCCCCCGGCCTGCTCGGCGGACTTGCCGACTGGTTTGACGACCGTACCGGCTATCGGGCTGTGATCCATGAGGCCCTCTACGAACGGGTGCCCGGCGGGGCCCGCTGGCGTTATGTCTGGGGCAGCTGCCTCGTCTTTGCCTTCATGACGCAGGTGATCACGGGACTGGTGCTCTGGGCCAGCTATTCGGCCAGCGCCCAGACCGCGTGGGAGAGTGTCTATTACATCCAGCACGAGATGGCCGGTGGTTGGCTGCTGCGGGGTATTCATCATGTGATGGCCCAGGCGATGGTGGTGCTGCTGGCACTGCATTTAATGCAGGTGGTCATCGACGGCGCCTATCGGGCGCCGCGAGAGGTGAACTTCTGGCTGGGATTGATCCTGATGCAGTTGGTGCTGGGCATGGCCCTGACCGGCTACCTGCTGCCGTGGGATCAGAAGGGCTATTGGGCCACCCGGGTAGCTACCAACCTGGCGGGCCTCGTGCCGCTGGTCGGTCCGTCACTGCAACAACTGGTGGTGGGTGGACCCGACTATGGCCATCACACGCTGACGAGGTTCTTTGCCCTCCATGCCGGCTTTCTACCGGCGACGCTGGTTGGCTTTCTGGTGCTGCACCTGACGCTGTTCCGCAAGCACGGGCTGCACGCCAAGCAGCCGATCACCAAGCCCGACGCCATGTTCTGGCCCGATCAGGTACTCAAGGACGCCGTCGCGATGTTGGCTGTGATGGCGGTGGTGCTGGGCGTCATCCTGATGCCGGCCCTGCGGGCCATGCTGGCTGGCGAGCCGATTGTCACCGGCCATCTGGGGGCAGAACTGGGGGCGCCGGCCGATCCGTCGCAGCCCTATGCCGCCGCCCGGCCAGAGTGGTACTTCCTGTTCCTCTTTCAGTTCCTCAAGGTCTTTGAGGGCTGGGGCGCATCGGGTGAGTTCCTTGGAGCGATTGTGGTGCCAGGGCTGACCCTAGGGCTGATGTTCCTGATGCCGATTTTCGGTCGCTGGAAACTCGGCCACCGGTTCAATATTGCCTTCACCCTGGCGATTCTGGCGGGCGCCGGCCTGCTGACTGCAATGGCCCTGCATGAAGACTATCAAGCACTCTGGGCAGATAAGAACGCCTACGCCGACGTCGAGGAACTGCTCAAAAAGACTGGTGGAGACGAACAGCAACTGGCTGCCGCCCTGGGCAACGACGAGGCGAAGCTGGCCGCATTTCATAAGCGGCGGCATGCCTATGAGGCGATCCGCAAATCGGAGGCCTTCCTGCTGGCCGTCAAGCAGGCCAAGGCCGATGCCGAGCGAGCCGTCGACCTGGCCGGCCGACCGGAAAAAATTCCGCCGGCAGGAGCGCTGTCGCTGGTTCGCAGCGATCCACTCTCCCAGGGGCCGCTGCTCTTTGCCCAGCACTGTGCCAGCTGCCATGCCCACATCGATCCGGCCAAACCGGAGGCTGCGGCGATGTTCGCTCAAGCCTCGGCCGCGAACCTGTTTGAGTTCGGCGGCGTCACCTGGGCCCGTGGGCTGCTCGATCCAAAGCAGGTGGCCGGGCCGGCCTACTTCGGCAACACCGCCCACAAAGATGGTGACATGGTGTCGTTCGTCACCGACGAACTGAGCGACCCCGATAGCTGGAAGCCAGACGAAATTCAGGCGGTGATTGCCGCACTCGCCGCCGAGGCTGATCTGCCGACCGGTGGAGCCTCGGCCGACATGGTAGCCAAAGGCCGCACGCTGATGGCCGACACTGATCGCTGCGGCAGTTGCCATGCCTACGGCGACAACGAGACCGAACTTGGCTATGCCCCCGATCTCAACGGCTGGGGATCACGGGAGTGGCTTGTCGGCATCATCACCGATCCGACTCACCAGCGGTTTTATCCAGAGGACAACGATCGCATGCCCAGCTTTGGTGTCGGCAACGAGGGCGGCACCGCGACGCTGACGAACGAACAGATCGATCTCATCGCCGACTGGCTCCGCGGCAGTTGGTATCGTCCGGCGGGACATTGACCACGGTGGCTCTTAGGCGGAGCCCGTCCCTCATACGACCGTCCAGCGGTCGAAGAGCTTTTCGCGGAAGCTCTGCCATTCCGGTCGGGGCGGATCGGAGGGCTCGTGATCAGTGGCAGCCAGTTCGGCCACCCAGTCGTCCATGCGGCGGAGCCGGCGAACGAGCGCTTCTGTGACATTGAAGGCGAGCTTGTAAGCGGCCTGAACTCCGTCGTGAATCAAGTCACTGTAATCGGCATGCTTGATTCGCAGCAGCCTGACTGCTGTCTGTGATCGCACGTCGGCCGAGTGTGGCGAAGGGCTGAAGAATGACATGTCACCGAAGTGGGCGGGTGGCTCGAGATGGGCGAGTGTCACCCGCTTGGCATCAGGATCTTGGGCGTCAACCCGTCGGGCCACCTCGCAGCGGCCCTCCAGCAGAATCCAGAGGTCCCGACTGGTCGCCCCCTGCTCCAGGATCAGCCGCTCCGGCTGAAACTCGACAACGCCGCCGATGTCGCTGATCTGGGAAAGGTCGGTGGCATTAAAGCCACTGAAGAGGGGCATCTCGCGGAGTGCCTCGGGGGAAATGGTCTCCGGATTCATTCAATTCCTCCCAGCAGGGTGGCGCGGCCGACCCGGCCAACCCCGAGCATGAAGGCAGCGGTCCGCAGGGAAACCTTCCGCGATGAGGCCAGTTGCCAGACCTGCTCGAAGGCCTCGCCCAGAATCCGATCGAGTTCCTGCCGCACCCGGTTCACGCCCCACTGGTAATGCTGTCGGTTCTGGACCCATTCAAACCAGCTGGCCGTCACGCCCCCGGCGTTACAGAGAATATCGGGCAGCACGATCACCCCCGCCTCATCGAAAAAGGCGTCGGCGGCCGGGTCGGTTGGGGCATTGGCCGCTTCAATGATGATCGGGGCCCGAACACTGGGGGCATTCTCGGACGTGAGCACCCCGCCGAGGGCCGCGGGAATCAGCACATCGCAGTCGCAGGTCAGCAGTTCGGCATTGGTGATGGTCTCAGCCCCGGTGTAGCCAGCCAGCTTGCCGCCATGCGAATGGACGTAACGGATTAGTTCAAGCACATCGAGCCCGTCGGCTTTGTAAAAGGCGGCGGTGGCATCGCTCACGGCGACAACCCGACACTCAGCATCTCGGAGGAACTTCGCCGTGTGGGTGCCGACATTGCCAAAGCCCTGAATGGCGATGCGAGCTTCGGGCACCCGGCGGCCGAGCCGGCTGAGCAGCTTGACCGTCAGCAGGCCGACACCGCGGCCGGTCGCTTCTTCGCGTCCCGGAATGCCATGATATTCCACTGGCTTGCCCGTGACGCAGGCGGGCGAAAAGCCGTGGAATTTGTCGTACTGGTTCATGATCCAGGCCATCACCTCGGCCGTGGTCCCCATGTCGGGGGCCGGGATGTCAACGTCTGGGCCGATGAGGTCATGCAGGTTATCGACGAACCGCCGGGTGACCCGCTCAAGCTCCCGGGCGGAGAGCGTTGCCGGGTCGACTGCGATGCCCCCCTTCGCCCCACCGTAGGGAATATTGACCACGGCCGTCTTCCAGGTCATCAGCGACGCCAAGGCTCGGACTTCGTCGAGATCGACTTGTGGATGGTACCGCAGCCCTCCCTTCATCGGGCCGCGGGCGTTGTTGTGC
>CAZKSP010000203.1:0-5281 GCA_964555385.1 uncultured Chitinophagaceae bacterium | reverse complement strand
CGACAACTTCGAATGTGACACCGTTCATGGTTTTTTTCCCCGTTGCCTGATGGTGACCGGCGATAGCACCGCCCCTGCCGCCTCTTAGCCTAGTTGGTCCTGCTGGCTCCTCCAACCGGCTGGAGCCACCCACGAGGTGGGCGACCGCAAGCCACCGACTGGTGACGTGCCTCGGGCCGATGTCGATGGTAGTGTTGGTCTGTAGAAGATGCGGATTTCCTGGAAAACCGAGGGATATTGAGATGTTTCGCTGTTTTTGTCGTTCTGGATTCTCGGGCGTCAGACACCGTGCAGCGGCCCGGCGTCGCAGTCTTAGGGCCGAGCAGTTGGAACCTCGCCAACTGCTGGCAGTGACGGCAGGAGCTGATAGTTTTGCGTACTTTCTCGATCAGATCGACGACGACAACGTGGCCCTCACGATGCCGACTGGTGGCGTCACAACCGCGATCAGTACGGTCATCGGTGAGACCAGCTATGACCAGCGGCAGAAGTGGACCAATGCGTGGCCGACGGCCGCGGCCACTGTTGATGCCCGTGTTGTTGGCCAGTCGGTTGAGTTGACGGGGCAGGATACCGCCAGCAAAAGCCTCTGGCCGTCGATCCGCGACTTGTTCACCTCGGCCGATCCAGTGCCAGCGAGTGACAGACTGGCACTGGCAAAACAGATTCTCAACGCCGTCATGGTCAACCATTCCACGGTGCCAGGCCAGCTGGGCTCGGAGTTTCCCTTGCCCACCGAGGCAAAGCCCACGGCCGATGGTGGTTACGTGATCTGGGCCCAGGACTTTGAATTTGGACCCGGGCATGTCGTAACGAACGACGTCTATGCTGGCATCACTGCCGTGCTCTGGGCTGGCCGCCAGGTGTTGAACGATGTTCCGCATGGTGCAGCTACAATGAAGATCATCCCGGTCGTCTCCAGCAGCATTTTCAAAACGCTCGGCAGTCCCAAGTTTGGGTATTACGACTCGCGGGCAATTCTTCAAGGCTTCGGCGGCACCCCTTACCTGGCCTCGCTGGGGCTTGATCCCCTGCCCCAGACCAACAACAGCAAGCCTTCGCCTGCCAATCCTCATGGCGAGTGGAACTTTCTTTCCATGCTGTATCACAACGGGCTGATCGACGGCTTTCTGGGCCAGCAGTATGCGTGGAATAATCCAGGGGCTGTGCCCGGCAGTGTCACGGCCGACACGATGGCGTTTTTTCCCGACCAAGGACTGCCGTATGCGATTTTGTCGGCACATGATCAGCCCAATACCCCTGGGACAACAACGCCACCCCCCGATTATCCTTGGCCGAATCTGACGACGTTTCCTCAGCCACGGAATCCGTCACCCCCCTGGCCAAGCAATTATCAAGGCGATCTGCCCTTTACCGCCGGCGTCTACTGGCATCAAGACGTCATCGATTCGTTGTCGAGCTTTGACCCCGCGACGGTCCTGACGCCGACAATTGCCCCGCTCCCGACAGCGACGCCGAAGCTCCCTCAGCGGCCAGTATTGCGACCGGTGACAACACTGGTGCTTGACGGGCCAATCGGGCCGAGCCCTGTGGTACTTTCGGCTGCCGAAATCAGTGTCGCTGCGGTTGACGGGCGGCCCGATCTTTCGTTCGTTGTCTCAGCGGTGGCCTCGGGCCGCGTCGAAAAGTGGACTGGCACCGATTGGATTGATATCTCGACATTGCCAGCGTCATCGTCTCCGGGCATCCTGCTTCAGCATCTGCAGCGGCGGCTGGTCACGCCGACCGACCAACTGCGGTGGATACCGCCGGCTGACGCGTCCGGTGAGCAGGCGGCCTTCGCTCTGGTTGGCTGGAGTGGCGAGGAGGTCTCGGCTACGGCGTCGACGGTGATGATTGAGGCCGGCCCGTTGCCGCAGCCCGAGTTGGTGCTCTGGCATGAGGGCTACAAGGCTCCACTGGATGAGCTGTTTCAACCGCAAGCCTGGAGCGACTATACCGGGGCGATCATTGACTTTGCCACGACCAATGACGTTGGCGCTGTGATGATCAGCGTTGACTTTGGCACCACAACCGACACCCTGCCACCGGATGCTGCCGGCTATGTGCAGCAGTTTCTCACGGCTGCTGAGGCCGCCAGCCTGCAGCCGGGGCTGTTTCTGACCTTCGGTACTGAGACAACCGTGACGATGGCGGCTGACTACCTGGCCGGCTTCACGCATGGGCAGCCGTTGTTGATTGGGGTCGACGTTGAGAATTTTGTCGGCGTCAGCCAGCCCTACCCTGAGCTCAAGGCGGCGAACATCATGGAGACTTTCATCACCCCGTTTGCCAGTGCTCTCACCGCCAAGGGCGTCTCGTACGCCGAGATTAGTCCGATTGGTGGAATGGCGGTTGACTCGTCATGGGCTTCTCCTATGACGAATGTTTATGAGTACTATTCCGATGGCAACAATGTGCTTAATCCCCTGTTTGCCAATCACCAGGACAATGCGGCCGCGGCTTTCGCGGCTTTTCAGGATGCCATTGCCGATCCGGGCAATGCCACTGCGATCGTCAAGCCCGATAAGATCGCCGGCTGGCCGGCTTTTGCAATTTCCCAGCTTGGTAGCGACTGCCTTGGGGGCGAATCGGCCACCGGCAAGATAAACCCCTGCGGCATTGCCGACATCTTTGGTACCTGGCAGTGGGACTCGTTCGAGCAGTTTTTGGGCCTCTATCAAAAGGCCTACGCACCTGAGCGGATTGTCATCTATCAGGCTGAACAGTTGCCTTGCGGTTGGCTAGCTGCCCGAACCTGACCATCGGTGTAAGCCTGTGTTACCGGGCCTTGATCGCCTTGAGTTCCGCCGCCTCTGGCTGTAGCTGCTTGTAGAAGGCATCAAGTGGATAGCAGCCGCTGCGGAGGCCGTGCCGAGGGGCGGTGGTGCAGTCGCTGAAGGTGCGGCAGACGAGGTTGCGGATGGTGGGTCGCCCGGCTAGCACATCAGCCGGCAACTCAGGATACGAGAGCACCATCCGGCCAAGGCCGACCATGTCGACCCAGCCCTCACGGACGACTGCCTGGGCCACGTGCGGCAGATACTCCTGCAGGTAGGTAAAGCCCGTGCCGACATAGACCAGTTCTGGCACCGCCTGCTTGGCCTGCCGGGCGGCATCGAGCATTCGCCAGACCCCGATAAGTGGATCTTCTGGCGGTGGATAGCCGTCGGACGGTGGAAAGGCGGCCGGCCGCTGCAGATGCGGCACGGTGTAGGGACTGCCGGCTGAGAGGTTGACTGTTGCTACGCCCAGGTCACGAAGCTCATCGAGTAACTGGAGTGGTTCGGTGAGATCGATCTTCAGAGGGTCATTCGCATCCACCCCAAAGCCACAGTCGTATGGCAGCATGTCGGCGTACGGCCAGGGTTCACCATGGTTATCAACTTTGTGCCAGGGCACGGCATCAAACAGTGACAGCCGGACACCGATAATCAGACTGGGGCATTCCTGCCGAACGCGGCCGATGATCGTCTTGAGCAGCCGAGTGCGGCCATCGTAGTCGCCACCAAATGGGCCGGGTCGGCGGCGGGCCGAGAGAAATTCGTGCAGCAGATAGCCGTGGCAGGCCTTGATGTCGACCATATCAAAGCCAGCATCCGCGGCATCGCGGGCTGCCGTTAGATAGGCGTCGATCAAATGCTCGACGTCGCTGTCAGACACTACACAGCCTGCATCCTCGGCCGGTACCTCGTGGCGGGCATCGAGCAGCGGATGGTGATAGGCGATGCGGGGGCGGCGGCCGGCTGTGGTCGGTTTGGAGAACCGGCCGGAGTGCGTCAGCTGCAGGGCCACCAGCAAATCTTCCGCTCCACCATACTGTTGACGATGTGGCTCGCGAACCGCAGCCAACAGTTGGGCGAAGCCCTCAGGGCCACAGGCGGGGGCGAGCAACTGGTTCGGGTTGGCCCGACCTTCGGCCACCACTGCCACGGCCTCACCGCCCCAGATCAGCTTGGCTCCACTTTCGCCAAAGCGGCGCCAGCGACGGAGCAGCGTGTCGGACGGTAGGCCTGCAGCCGTGGCGTCCCAGCCTTCCATGGGATGAATACACCAGCGATTGCCGACCCGGTGGCCACCAAGTTCGATTGGCTGAGCCAGCGGCGAACCAGCCTCGGTCGACAGTGGTTCATCATCCAGAGGTAGCGGTGCCGCCAGAGTTGCGAGATGGGCCCGCAGTTCGGCTGCGGTTCGAAACCGAGCGATCCGCGGGAATGAGGGTGTTGTTGCCGCCATGAATGGATGGATACTATCAGTGTCATCGGTGAACGTCTATCCGCCCGATCGCCGGTCAGCCCTGTCCTCGACAAGAAACTGTCATGACCGTTGATCCCGCCAGTCTGGTTCGTCCGCACCGATCGATTCGCGGCATGTCGGCAATTCTGCTGCCCTTTAACGCCGCTGGCGTAATCGACTGGGATGGCTTTTTGGCCCACGTTGCCCGAACGGCTGCTGCAGGCATTGTGCCGGCGGTGAACATGGACACTGGCTACGTGCAACTGATTGACGATGCCACCCGCGAGCAGGCCCTGCGGCTGGCCCGCGATGCTGTTGGCAGTGGTGAGCTGGTTGCGGGGGCATGCGTAGTCGATGCCCCGGGAGCCGCCTTCGATGCCGCCGCCTATGGTCGGCAGTTTGGGATGATCACCGCAGTCGATGGGCTGCCGGTGATCTTTCCCTCGTTCGGTCTGACAACAGGCAGTGATGCTGACTTTATCGAGCGGTATCGGCAGCTGGCCGAGCAGGTGCCGCGGTTCATCGGGTTCGAACTTGCCACTGCCTTTGTGCCGAGCGGTCGCGTGCTGGGTCTGGATGCCTATGCCGAGCTGGTGCAGATTCCGAACTGCATCGGGGCAAAGCACTCGTCGCTCTCGCGGCGGTTGGAATGGGAGCGGCTGGCACTCCGCGATCGGCTGCGGCCTGAGTTTCATGTGTTCACCGGCAATGACCTTGCCATCGACATGGTGCGGTATGGCAGTGACTGGCTGCTTGGTCTTTCAACCGCCTGGCCCGAGGCCTTTGCCCAGCGGGATCGCTGGTGGGCGGCGGGGGACAGTCGCTTTGACGAGCTCGATGACGCCCTCCAGGCCCTGGGCGACTTTGCCTTCCGCGATCCGGTGCCGGCCTACAAACACACCATGGCTCAGACGCTCAACCTGCGGGGGCTCATTCAAAGCGACAACACCCACCCCGACAGTCCTCAACGCCCGGCCAGTGACCGGCCGATCATCGCGACCATCCTCGAGCGGATCGGTCGCTGCCTTGAACTGCCGGCATCGTG
>CAZKSP010000202.1:0-5370 GCA_964555385.1 uncultured Chitinophagaceae bacterium | reverse complement strand
GCAACCTCGATGCCAGCATGGTCGCCAAGGCGAAGTGCAATATCTGCCATGAAGGAAAGAGCAAGAAGGACAAGAACGCCTACGGCAAGGAACTCGACAAACTGCTCGACCGCAAAAAGGACGCCAAGAATCCGGAGAAGATTCGCGAGGCGCTCGAAAAGGTTGCTGGCATGAAAAGCCCCTCCGGTAAGACCTGGGGTGAAATCCTGAAGGCCGGCAAGCTGCCTGAGTAAGGCCTTCAGCCAGCACGCCTGGCGATATTTCTAGCCCGAACACCCGGCCTCGAGGATCATCTCTTCGAGGCCGGGCTGTTTTCGGATGGCATCGGCGAATTCGGCTGGCGCAAACAGCCGGACCTGTTTTACCAAGCTGTCGAACTGCCGATGGGCCAGCGACTGGGTCACTGGTGAAACTTCTGCCAGCGGTCGCCAATGATCGCCGTCTGTCTGCGTGTTCCGGTAGCGAATCTGGAGCTGGAATTCGATCTCTTTTTCGGCAGGTGGGGCGTCGATGATCAGACTGCCCGCAGCAATCGGCAGCCCGGCCGCCCTTGAAAGCCCTTCAGCCAGCCGTTCAGCTGCTGCCGCCAGCCGATCATACGGTTGGCCCGCAAGGGCGGCATGAATCGCCGAATGGCTGCTTGCGTCATAGGCCACCACCAACTTGTGCAACTGACGGTGGGGGCCAAACAGGCCGTTCACAAGCTGCCGAGCAGCTTCACCTTCGGCAGCTTCATCGATCAGCTCGACAAAGCCGGCGTCGTCGCTACGGATCATCCGGCCGATATCGAACCGCTCGCGAGAGAGCCAGACTGCCCGCTGCAGCATCGCAGTAGCCGACCGCACCGCATGGTGCCAATAGACCTCACTGAACATGACGTAGCGGGCGAAGACCATCAGTTCAGCGGCCGTGCGGCCCTTCTCTGTGATTGCCAGACACCCGGCTGACTCGTCAAGACAGAGGCTGGAAACTAGCCGATCCTGGTCAAAATGCCGGCCGTAGGGCACTCCTGCGTGGAGGCTGTCGCGGGACAGATAATCCATCTTGTCCACGTCGATGGGACCGGAGAGGAGCGAGTGGATGATCCTGCCGGCAGGGTCGGTGGCGGTGCCCAGAATCAACGCAGACAGCCGGTCAACCGAAAGCCCCCAATCGGCTTGCAGAAGCGGACCAATTTCGCTGCCAGCCAGCACCTCGGCCACGAGGTTTTCATGGCGGGGAATGCCAGCCAGCCCCATGTCTTCAATCGGATGGCAGTAAGGCCAGTGGCCGACGTCATGAACGAAGGCAGCTACGAGGAAGGCGGCGGCATCGTCGGTGTTGATCTGCTGGCTGAACCGCTTGTCTCCTTGCAGACTGCTGAGAAAGTCGATCGCCAGCCGAAACACGCCCAGCGAATGTTCCAATCGCGAATGGACCGCCCCAGGGTAGACAAGCGAGACCAGTCCTAACTGTCGTACCTTTGCCAGTCGTCGTAGTGGTGAACTGTCGAGCAGCCGCCGCATCCGCGGAGTGAGTGGCACCGTGACACCAGGAGGAATACGAACCCCACCCGTTGTGTGCCGACTGTTCAATTCCGGGAGATCGGTGAATGGCATGGCCGGTTTTCTCTGAGTAATCAGATCGGCGGGTAGCCGGCCAGATATCGCATCAGGGCAGTCAGAAATATGTATGACGAGAAGTGTCCAATGCCAACGCCCCAGTCGAGGTCAAAACTCGCGACCGCGGCGAGCCCTCCAGCAAAGAGGAAAAATGGAACAAGGAAGGTCCACTGCCAGGTCTCGAAATCTCCTGGGAGAAGAAAGCCCCGCACCCCCCACAGCAATGCGTAGGCCAGGCTACAGGCCAGGACCCGCAGGGCCAGCGATCTGCCCGTGTAGCCCTCCATTTCTTTGTCACGAACCACGGTGTAGCCGAGCCGTGTGATCGGCAGTGCTACACCCACCGCCGTTAACGCCAATAGCCAGACGGGGATCGCGGTGCCGCTGTCTGTCCGGAAAATCAGGCCGGCAGCATAGGCCATCAACAACAGGCTAAGCAGCCCGACGATGATGAGGGTAATGGTCACCGGCGATGGCGACTCCTCCTTAAAGACGATTGGGGCGGTCGGGATCCGGCCCGCTTTGGACGATGTCGCCGGCCGTTCGGGCTCGTGAATCGTGACAGCTGCCGGCTTGGGAATCACGATCGGATTTTTGCACTTTGGGCACGGGCCGGTCTGGCCAGCAAATTTGTCACTGACGTTGAAGCGGGCCCGGCATTTGGAGCAGACAACAGAGATGGCCATGAGGCTGGTCCCACAAAAAGGAAACGATTCCTGCTGATATTTCGGTGTAGAGTAGAAAGGAGTGGAGAGCCGCTCAAGCTACAACCGCGTTCCTACTGGTTTGCCTTTCGATCAATGACGCAATCTACCACCATCACATTTTCTTGCCCGAACGGACACCAAATCAGCGTGCCAGCCACGCTCGCCGGGAAGCGAGGGAGCTGCTCAAAATGTGGGGTAAAGGTTTTAATCCCGGCTGATCAGCCGCCGCAGGCGGGCGAGCCGCTGGGCTCAGCAATAGTGAGCGACCTGTCGGGAACGTCAATCTCCTCAGCTGACCTGCTGGGTGATGCGGTCGAGCCCACCTCGCCGATCGCCGCAGCTCTGGAGCCAGCAGCCAAACCGCCGGCCGAAAGCCCAACGGCCAGACTCATTGCCCGGCTCTGGCAAGAAAGGGCTCACGGCGGTGAGGTCGAACTGCACCTCTCCGGTAGTTCCCGGCCGATTCTGCCGCAGTTTTTTGAGCGGGACTGGTCGCAGGGTAGCCATGCCCTGTTTGCCCGCCAGGAGCCTGACGGCTCCATCACCCTAGAAGCGGTTGCCTGGGAATCGATTCAACGGGTGGTTGTTCGCAAGGTGCAGGGATTGCCCGACGGGATGTTTATGGATGAAGGGGAGAGCTGACGCCAGCACGCAGCGGCGGATCGCTCTCCTTCAGGTCTCAAGAAGCTGCGCGGCTACTGGTCGTCGCAGTCATCGAGATCACCCTCGGTGATCATCGTGAAACCCTTTTGCCCAAGGGTCTCAAGGCCCATCTCGGTGTTGTCGACCATCAACGCGACCACCGGTCGGCCCCGCGGCCGCGTCAGTACAGGATAGGCCTGGATGATGTTTACCTCGGCTTGCAACAGAGCCGTGCAGATCCTTACTAAGGGCTGGGAGTCGTCGGGCAGTTCCACGCCGATCAGGTCACTCTCGATGATAGCCAACCCTGCCCGCTCCAGGATTTCGCGGCCCTGCTCGGGATGGCTGAGGAGAAACCTGACGAAGGCACACTCGCCAGCATCACTGATCGAGAGAGCGACAATCCGTACCCGGGTGCCGGCGAAGCGGCGGACCAGTTCAAGCAGCTGCCCCACCCGGTTCTCCAGAAAGACCGTGAACTGTCGGAGCGTCGGCCAATTTCTGCCGCGGGCGGTGGCAAACCCGATCGCAGACCCTTCGCCCGCATCACCGAAACTCATGTTGTCTCCACAGTCGTTGACGGGTGTTAAACCACCCGCAGAATAGGGGCTTCTGCCACCAGTGGTCAACTTTATGTTGGCCCGGCTGATGGTCACCACCCCATTGTCAGGAGAGCACCCAGTTCGTGTCAGACCCAGTCAGTACCCCACTACTCGTCCACGAGATGGAGATCCGGGTCCGCTATCAGGAGACTGACGGACAGCGGCGGGTCCATCACGGGAACTACCTCACTTATTTCGAGATGGGCCGGACCGAGATGCTGCGGGCCCAGGGCCGAACCTATCGCGCATTTGAGGACGCCGGCCTGTTTATGGTGGTGGCTGAGGCCAACTGCCGCTACCAGGCGGCAGCTGAATATGACGATCTTCTGCTGTTGCGGACTCGGGTCGAGAAGATCTCCGCCGCGAGCATCCGCCATGGCTATGAGTTGATCCGCGACAAGCAGATTATTGCCACCGGAACAACGTTGGTGGTCTGCGTTGATCACGAGGGCAAGATTCGCCGTCTGCCCGACTGGATGCTGGCGGGTTGAGGCATAGCCGCCGGCTTGAGAGGGCTGGCTGGCGACGTGGTTGCCCTTCATCAACTGGAACTGTCCAAATGGGTGACGGTCGCGACAGCGGTGAGATTTCGTCGGTGAACGCTGCCATTGGTCGACCGTGGGTGAGCAGCCCTATGGTTGCCTGATGTGCCGCAGGCAGCGGCCGGTGCCTCCAGGGCCGGAGCGTTGATGACCGTTGACCGGCGTCGGCCGGTCCCCTTTCTTGGAGCACGTCTTATGACTTTGGTAGCAGAGCGGGAACTGGAGCATGTTGGTGAGACCTCGGGCTGTTCTGACCATGATCACGATCTGATCCATGAACTGAGCCGTCGGCTCGATAGCCTTTGGCGGTATGACCAGTACATTGCCAACGCCGAGTGGCGGGATGAACTGCGGCAGTTCTGGATGGATGCCAAGGCGATGGAGCAGCAGGCAATCCAGCGGCTCAAAGAACTGATCAAGCAGGAAGTGCGGAACGAGTGCTTTTAGGCTCCAGAGAAACACGGGCATGACGCCCGTGTTTCCGCCGTGCCGCTAGCGGGGCCACCGGATTGCGACCGGCTCGTCATCAGTTTCCCAGACGATCCCCTCGCCCGGGTTCTCAAGCCGGCCGACGGCGTCGTCGTCTTCCCAGAAGCGGTCGGCTTCGTGCCAGCCGTTCTCATCCGCTTCGTGCTGGCAGACGTACGCCAGCAGCGACTGCATTTCCGCTGCCGAGATTTCGGCATCGCGGAAGCAGTGGACGATCGTCTTGCTGGGATCGGGGAGCCTGCTCACCTTCTCCCCACTTTCACTGCCCTGCACATACCGATCGCAGATCGCAAGCAATTCATCGCGTGTCATCATCCGATTCCTCCGCTGGTCATCCTCATTCCCGCTTCGGTTTCGGTCATCGGTGTCGGCAGATGCCGGACGCCAACTTCCCGCAGCTACTACGAACGATACGCCGAGGATGTTCAGATTGAGCAAGCGGTTGACCGCCGCGATGAGATTCTGATGGTGCCAGGGGGCGGTGGCTGGCCGGCCCAAAACCAGCGGCAAATCGATTTCGGCCGTTTTAACAGCCTTTTTGGTCGCCCAGTGGCTGTTTACATCTCAGGAGTAATCACTTGGTGACAACTGCGTAGCTGCCCGGCTGACCGTTCTGGACGCTTGGTATCGGCGGCTGCTGTCAACGTGTGTGGCAGCGGTCCGGCTTGGCCAGCACGATTGCCCGGCCTGGCCGGTCGATGCCGACAAGGTGTGTCTGCTGCCCACCGACTGCTGGTCTCGGGTCGATCGCAAAGCCCTGGCCCGGGAAGGGGCAGTGGAGAGCCTC
>CAZKSP010000201.1:0-5421 GCA_964555385.1 uncultured Chitinophagaceae bacterium | reverse complement strand
AGGTGGCGATCTTTACTACCACGGTGGAACTGGGTTTCATGATTCGCGACGCACTCGGTGGTCACAAGCCGGAAGCACTCTATTACCGTGGCCCACTGCTTTCCGGTGGCTTTAATTGGCTGGCAGCGGTCGCGTGCGCCGCAATCGGTCTGATTGTTTCAGCCTGTGTCCGTACGACCGACAAGGGCGTGCTGGCGGTGCCACTGTTGATCATGCCTCAGATGCTGCTTGGGGCGACGATCCTGCCGATCACGGGCGGCATCCTTCAGCCAATCGCCATGCTGTTCTCCCCCCTCTACTGGGCTCATCGTGGCAGCCGGAGTGAGGGCGATGGGGTGCCATATTTTTGGCAACATCTCGGTGACTATGATCCAGCCCTCTGGATTCCGTTTGCTGCGCTTGTCGCCCAGATCGTGGTCGCGACGGCAATCACGGTCTTCATTCTTCGCTGGCAGGAGCGGGCAGCCCTTGGTCGCAACCGCCCCGTGCGCTGAGGTGTGAGAGATTGGTAGGTGGCCCTTGGGCAGGGGAAACGTGCGACGGCTCCAGGCGCCGCATCTTGCCTTTGTGAATCAGTTTCTGCAGCGGTCCTTCACCGTATACTCCGGGGCAATGTCTTCATCCCTTCGCCACTGTTGACGCATGCGGTGGACCGAACTTACTGCCTATCAATTGGCGACGTTATTCGGCATCGACCACACCTAAAGCCGCTAAGCGAACAATCGATGTGTTCTCTAGGATGTACAGTGAGTCGGGCACCATCGAAGAAAAATCCAATGCCGCGTTTCCTGCTATTTATGTTGTTGTTGCTGGCATTTTTCCCGTGTGTGTCACAAGCGAGTGAGCCGGTAGTGCATGCCCTGAGAGCGACGTTTCGAATTACTCAGGGCACCGAGTCGGGCACAGCCTTTGTCGTAAAGAAACCAGATGGTGGGTATCTAGCGGTCACCGCAGCGCACGTGCTGCAAAAACTAGAAGGTGAGCAATGCCTAGGTGTTTTTCGCTCGGCGGAGACACAAGAAGGCTACCAACGACTCGAGGTGAAACTGCCGATACGCCAAGGTGGGAAGCCCTTGTGGACTCGGCACCCTCACCTCGACGTAGCCGTGATGGATGTGACCCTGCCGGCCAAGGCTGCCATTGCATCCTTCGAGTTACAACAAATCGCATCCATAAAGCTTGCCGAGGACAACAAGCTTCACGTCGGGCAGGAGGTCTTCATTCCTTGCTATCCCGCGAAGCTGGAGGCAAACAAGGCGGGTTGGCCGATCCTCCGCAAAGGGTCGATTGCGACGTACCCGCTGACACCGTTGAATAGCGCGGAGACGATTTTTATCGATTACTCGCACTTTGGCGGAGACAGCGGCTCGGCGGTGGTAGCGATCATCGACAACGAGCCGGTGGTCGTTGCCCTGGTATTCGCCATGCAGCGGCAGAGTGACAGGATGGTGATGCCCTTCGAAGAGCGCACGGTTCACACGCCGTTGGGACTAGCA
Organism: uncultured Chitinophagaceae bacterium; assembly: GCA_964555385.1. Lineage (GTDB taxonomy): Bacteria > Planctomycetota > Planctomycetia > Pirellulales > UBA1268 > UBA1268. The sequence continues at coordinate 3,925 of CAZKSP010000201.1, read as the reverse complement.
ATCGCGGTGCAGGCGCCGTTTATTCGCAGTACGATTGAGATGCACCTGTCAAAGCCCGATCCCGGCCAGAAGTGAAACGGTACGGGCCGGGGGGGTATTCAGCTCATCAATAACATTGGTCCAGGATGTGGAATGGTTGTCAAACGGGTTAAAAGCCATTTTCATCGTGGTGCCCTGCCCCTCCATTATTGATGCCATCTCCTACGTAAGTCACCGGTCTCGCAGCACGCCACCGCTGCCGATAGGTGGCCAGGTCAGGACCTGGCCGTCGGCCTGCAGCTGACCAGCAAGCCGGTCATACGGCACATCCTGAACCGCGACGTCGGCTTCGATGGCAAGGCATGCGGCGGTCGCTGCGGATTGGCTGGTAACCATGAATACTGGTTCCATCCTGATGCTGGCAAAAGCAGTGTGGCTGGCTGACAGCGCAAAGGGAACCAGCAGATTTGTGCACTCCTGGCGTTTCGGCACCACCGCTCCGTATCCGACCGGATAGGGCGGGGCGCCACCCCGTCCGGTTGCAATCTTGCCCTCACGCGTCACGACTCCATCCTTGACGATCCGCCGAATCTCGTGGACATCAGTGCCGTAGGAGGCCAGTCCAATCGATGCGGGGGCGACAACACGTCCGAAGCTGTGGTGCTCGGTCATAACGAGGTCACTCACCATCCGCCGTCCCTCGCGGACATACAACTGGTGGGGCCAGCCGCCTGTCTCGGGAAACTCATCCCGCGGAAGGCCAAAGCGGGCCATGTCCTCACGAACCCGCTGGGGGACCCGGGGGTCATTCGCCAGGAAATAGAGTAACCCGCGGTGGTAGTGCTCGATTTCACGTGCGATCTCAGCCCGGCGGTCATAACTGGCCTCCGCCCACTCCCAGCTAGCTCCGGGCAGGTTGCCACCGAAAGTAGCAGTGTTGAAGTCCCACTTCTGATTTGGCAATGGGTCATGCTTGCTGAACCAGCGAAGGTCCATGGCATCCCCATTTTTCTCACAGGCGGCAATGAAGCGGACCACCAGTTCATAGGTTGCCGGGTCATAGCCTGGTGGTGGGCGAATGGGCAGCCGGTCATCTGCAAGAGTGAGGCAGAGTCGGAAGCATGAGGCCATCACTCCCGGGGCAGCCTCCCCCGGGTTCCCTGGAACACCGGGATTGATCAGTGGCAGCAGCCCACTCGAGGAATCTCCCGGCACGACATACGGATCGAGCGGGAAGTCCCGATCCCAAACACCTTGGCCACCGGGGACCCGGCCGTTGGATCCGGGGTGCTGATGCTCCCAGCGGGGCTGATACTTGGCCGCGTACGAAATTCCGTTGTAGGTCTCGCCGTAGGTGTCATTCGACTCGCGGGTGAGCGTGTAGCTGACACCGGCGGCAGCCATCAGGTCACCTTCGTACGTCGTGTCGAGAAAGACCCGGGCCCGGATGGCTCGGCCATCGTCGGTGAACAGTTCAATAATTTTGTCACCTCGTCGCGTTACCGAATCGAGGCGGGACGCTCGCAGCACAGTGACGCCCGCCTCGGCCACCAATCTATTGAAGAGGTCCTCGGCCACATGCGGTTCAATCGAGTAGGCGCCACCGGTTGCTGGCCCCCCGGACTTCTTGAACGGCTGATCCCACTGCAGTCGTTTGCCATAACGGCCAACGAGCCGAGTAAAGTACTCGCGCGCAAGTCCGCCGACGCTGCGGGGTTCACCGATATCGACGGCACTCAAGCCGCCAGCTGTCATGCCACCAAGATGCTGGCCCGGCTCGAGGAGGACGACCGAATGGCCCATTCGCGCCGCCTGCACGGCAGCAATTACTCCTCCTGAGGTGCCACCGTAGACGCAAATATCGACATCAAGGCTCCCTCGCACCCAAGCCTCATCAAACTGGGCAATAGTCAGCCGGTCGGTGTGATAGTGATTCTCGCCGTCGGTACTACCTCTCTCGTAGAAACAGAGCAGTGTGCCATCTGGGAGTGCCGCCAGATCGCTGTATCCGCTGAAGCCGGCCTCGAGCGTCCGACCGTCAGGCCAGGTTGTTCCTTCGTCGTGACTCAGCCGCACTGTGACATTAACCCGGTCGCGGGTGAGCCCTGGTCGGCTGCGGCCGTCCCGCCGGGCGAGATTGTCCGGGTTTGAGAAGGCAAGCAGGCCAGGCTCCTCACCCCGTGGCTGGCGAACCCGGACAAGTCCGGCCATACAAATTGGCTCCACGAGAGTCTTGTCAAAGGAAGGAGTAGACCAGTCGGAGGCACCGTCGGGACTGATCGTCACCAGCCGTCGGTGCCGCGGAGATTCACTGCGGCTGTTCAGCATGACTCGGCCATCCGCCAACTGGACGATGACAGTCTCATTTGGGTTGACCCATTCGTTGGTATTCGGCACAGCGATCTCGCCGCGGTGCCAGGTTATGCCATGGTCATCACTGTAGATCGTTGCGGTTACAGAGGGCCGATGGGCATGGCCCCCTGTGCCCAGCGAAAGCCAGACCGGGACCACCAGCCTGCCCCGATGGGGGCCAAGCGTTAGCTGAATGCCATGCGCTGGTCCTGTTGCCAGTACCTTCCAGTCGTACTCGTCCCGAAAGGCTGCGAATGTTTCAGTGATTTCGACCGGTTCTGACCAGGTCAAGCCATCGTCGTCGCTGCGAATGGAAAAGCACCGCATGTATTCGAGACAGTAGAGGAAGTGGATTGCGCCGGTCTGCTGATCGACAATGGCAACAGGATTGTTGGCCGTGTTGTCGCCCGGTTGGTCAAGCTGCTGTGCAGCAGCGAGTGGATTTACTGGCAGATCTCCCTCGATATGCACAAGCTGCTGAGGAGGACTCCAGGTTCTCCCGCCATCGGGACTTCTCCGTAGCAGGACATCGATTGGCCCCCAGTCTCCACGGGTGTTTTTTCGGGCTTCGCAATAAGCCAGCACGCTGCCGGCCTTGGTGACGACGATGCCGGGGATCCGATAGAGGGCATAGCCGCCGGTGCCCGCTTTGAAGAGATCGGTCTTAGAGAGGCTTCCGGGAGGCGCGGCTGCCACCACGCCGGGCGTACTCAGGATCCAGAGAGCCAAGAAGAGAATGAGCGAGCGCGAGACCACGCGGAAGCTGGCGGCGGATGAGAAATGCATTGTGATGGCTCTGGAAAATTGTTTCTGAAGAAGAGGAATCGCAGCCATGCAGATAACGCTGGGCCGGAGATGTGCGAGAGGAGTTCGTCGCGTATGTGGTCGTAGGCCTGGTCGGAAAAGGTGATGATCGTGTCGGTTCGTTCAACCTGCCGGGGCGTGGATGTCCATCACGCCTCTTCAGTTCGCTGCCCACTCACCACTGGCTGTGTCACGACCGGCAAAGTGGTCGGTGGCCCTTGTCCCAAAGTTGGCTGCTGCCTGCTCCAGCCGCGCGATCAACTCGGGCATTGCCAGACCCGCTGCCGCCCGAGCGGTACTGATCAACGTGTCGCACTCGTTGGCGTCCATGAAGGCGGTGGCCTCGAGTAGGCCTGCCTCGTCTTCATGAGGAATGGCAACGAAGCCGTGCTGGTCTGCGTGAACAAGCTGGCCGGGTTCGATAGGCTGTCCGCAAATTTCAACGCTGCATCCCCAGCGGACCGGGTGGCCATGGGCATGGCCTGGTGCGAGCTGGCGAGAAAGTGTCTTGAAGCCGGCGGCTCGCATCTCGGCAACATCACGGACCGCGCCGTCAACGATGGCTCCGACGCAGCCAAGCGCCCGGAGGATCGTTCCGTTGACCTCACCCACACAGGCGCCGTGGGCGTGCGGCTGGTCGAGATCCTGAAGGAGCAGAATTTTTGGCCCGGGCTGCTCGCTAACATATCGCCAGAACTGCGGCCAGGCTTGGGGGTTTTGTCGTGGATGCTCTGGGTTGCTCGGTTCAACAACCAAGGTGACGGCATAGCCAACCATTGGGCCCTTTTCG
>CAZKSP010000200.1:0-5502 GCA_964555385.1 uncultured Chitinophagaceae bacterium | reverse complement strand
GCTTGCGCAGGAGTCGCTCGGCCGCCGGCACGATGCCCTCGAAAGCTACCGGGCTGCAGTGGCGAAAGGTGATGCGCCGCCGCAGGCGGCAACCCGTCTGGCTGCCCTCGAAGCTGAGGCCGCGCCGCCGCTGCTGCGGTGACGGCTGCACTGCCCGTTGACGCGGCGTCTGGCGTTCCGCGAGTCTGGTTGCTTCCGCTCGCGGCTTCCTCGTTTGGCTGGGCGGTAGGCCCACGCTTTGAATCCGCTGACGGAAGTTTCATGGTGACGCCGAGCAGAGGAGAATTCTAGGAAGCCCGAGGCGCAAGCCGAGGGAATGCGTTTCCGGATTCAAAAAACGCCGTTTCCCTCAGCTTGCGCTTCGGGCTTTGAAGCACAGGCCCTTTTGTCGGTAGGCGTCCGTTGATGCCGATGCCGGTGTGCGGCTACTCGCCAGCGGTGGTGCGGCCGGTCAGCAGGTCGAATGCGCCGATAGCCGGGACGAGCAGGGCAACGGTGGCGAAGCCGTAGGCGACTGCCGCCACCAGCAGCACTTGCAGCGTGTTACCCTGCAGAAAGCCGGTGATGCCGACGAAGGTCAATGCCGGCAGCAGCGCTGAGGCCCAGCCGATGGCCGGCGAGGGATTGCGGGCCGAGAGGGCGGCGTAGAGGCCGATGGCACCACCTACGATCACCGCCAGGAAGGGAGCCAGCTGCAGTTCAAAGCTCGCGCCGAAGGCCACCATGATCCGCATCGCGGTGGCGACGCCGATGAAGAGGAAGGCGATGGTGCCCAGTCCGACGCCAATCGCCCGCCGCGAAGACGGATAGGAGAGCCCGATGTGGATGCCGAGGACGGCGGCGAAGAACAGCAGGATGGCCGTGCCGAGCACGAGGTAGAGCCCGTTCTCAAGGGAGGCGACTCCGCTGGCCACCAGAGCCACGCACAGGAGCAGTGGCAAGAGCACCACCTCGCGGGCGACCACTAACACGCCAAAGAGCTTGCCCCAGATGAATTCCTTTGCCTCCAGGTCGCTGACCAGCAGCAGGTCGAGTGAGCCGCGGTCCCGCTCGGTGGTGATGCTGGTGACTGCCAGGGCCGTCACGGCGAGCAGGCTGGCGAGTGCCATGGGAATCACCGCCACCGCCACGGCAAACCGGTCGGGCCGATCGGCCCGGGCCTCGGCCATCACGCCAGCCACCGCCGCAGCAAACAGCAGCAGCCAGGCTAGCCGGACAATCACAATGGTGCGGCCGTAGGCGTTGGTGCAGATCTCCCGCCAGAGCACTGGATTTGCCCAGACCTGACGGGCCGGCCGGCGGCTGGCGGGGCCAGCCTGTGCCCGTGCCTGGGCCGCCCGCCGAGCTTCACGGGCCATGTTCCAAGCCCGGACGCGGCGGATGGCCAGCAGGTTGGTGCCGGCGATCACTGCCAGGCAGACGCCCAGAAAACTCAACAGGCCCCCGCCTGCCGGGGCGAGGGCGGCGAACATCGCCCGGGCGGGCGACAACTTGGCGGCTATGGCCGGCCCTTGCCAGCTGACGATTGCTTCTCCCAAGACTACCCAGGCCACGAGGGCGAAGGCGGTAATGGCCACTGCCTGAAACGTTGTGTCTTTCCAGAAGGCGACGGTGTTGGCGATGCTGGCTGCGGCGAGGGCCGCTGCGGTGGTCACCACAAACAGCCGGGCCAACTGCGGCACCGTCACTCCGCCGAACAAGGCCGCCAGTCCAAAGACAGGAATCGCCGACAGCAGCATCAGCAGCACCCGCAGCAGGCTGGCGGCCAGCTTGCCGAGAACCAGTTCCCGTTCAGTCAGCCGGCTCAGCAGCAGCAGTTCAAGCGTGCGGCGATCCTTCTCAACGCTCACGGCCACAGCGGCGGTCATGGCGGCAGCGAGTACGGCCAGCGTGAGTTGCAGCGGGGCGAGCGTCCGCATCAGCGTCGCGCCAAAGCGGGCGGTGTCGCCGACGGTGGTGATCGACTGCGTGCCGGTCAGTACCAGCCAGCAGGTGGCGATGATGGCAAGCAGGCTGCCGGCGTAGATTGCCCGACCAATGAACAGACCTCGGGCCCGGGGCGCAAATCGCACCTCCCGCTCGAAGACCGCACCCAGCAGCATCGGCCACCTCGCTTACCTGATTTCCTGCGGGCAAAGCTGTCGATGAGCTTTATCCACCTCGTCAGACGATAGCAAAAGCGGTGGCTGAATGAAAAAGCTGCCGTCGCGTCCTTACCGGCGCCAGCGGCGGCGGCGGACCGGGGCTGGGGGGGCAACCGGCTCGGCGACGGGCGGCGGGGCCAGCACGGCATCGGGGTCGGGTGCAACCGACAGTGGCGGCATGATTCTGATCGACATGCCACCCGGTGGGACCATGCCAGCTTCACCATTGGGGATGGCCCGCATGCTGCGGCGGCGGGCCCGCAGCCGGTCGCTGCGTAGCGGAATGCCTGGATAGGCCTCAATTGGCGTTTCGAGGCTGGGCAGCGGCACTCTGCTGCCGTCGCCAAAGAAGGTGAACATTTCGATGGCGAAAGCTGACGCCGGAGTCAGGATGGCAACGATTGCGAGGGCGGTGAATCCTCGCCGCGCGAACCGATAGCCAGCGGTGAGTCGCGGACGACTCACGCCGGTGACAGGCTCCGCAAAAGCGGACAAATGCATGGTGTACCCCTGTGGGGAGAGTTGGCCGGCCACGGCGCAACCGTAAAAGTATCGGTCACTCCTGCGGTCGGAGCCAGCCGGCCATCGGCGGACAGTAGAATCAGACCAACCAGTATCACCGGTTGTCCCGTTCTGATCATTTTCGTCCGCTGTCTGTATGCAATCTTCCAGCCTCGCCGTTCTTGGTGATTTGACTGCTGATCTACTCACGCCGGTGGTAGCCGGGCAACTCGCTGGTGGTCTGGCGTTACTCAGTATGCTCGCGGCACTGGCGGGAGGCTGGCTGGTGCGGGGGTCCACTGCCGTTCCTGCGGCCTGGTGGGCCGCGGCCGCCGCTGCGGTGACCGCGTGGGAGGCGTTCCGCCAGGCCGCGGGAACGGTCAGCCCGGCCTCGGCGGCTGGCGGCCGAGTGCTCGTGGCGGCCCTGCTCGTCTGCCCGATCGTGTCGCTGCTGGGAGCGAAGCGGCCCCAGCACGGGGTCTGGCAGTTGATCGTCGCCACGTTGGCGGTGGTGCTGGCCCTGCCGGCGGCATCAGCTGCCCTGATTCGTCCCGGCAGCTTCCCCGATCTTCACATCTTGGCCCGGTGTTTGCTGCCCCTGCTGGTGCTGGTCGGCTGGGTCAATTTTGTCGGTACCCGGCGGGCGGTTGCCGTCAGCCTGATCACGCTTGGTCAGTTTGGGCTCATTTGGCCGCTGCTGCCGGGGGTGAATCTGTCTCAAGCGTTGCCGCAGCCCCAGATCGATCTGCTGGCGACCGCAGCGATTGCCGTCGGCAGTCTGTTGGCGGTGGCCCAAAGCCTGCTGGCTGGCAGGCGGCGTGGGCCGCCCCTTTCCGGGCAGGACCAGTTTGTCCGGCAACTCGACGGCTGCCTGTTGCCGCTTCGAGAAACCCTCGGGGCGGCCTGGACGCTCCGACTGGCCGAACGGTTTGACACCTTGGCAGCGCAGCGTGGTTGGCCGGTCAGGCTGACCTTTCGGGGAACGCGGGTGGACGACTCGGCGGCCGGGACCTCGTGGCAGCGAGATACCGTCCGCGCAGCAGAAGCCCTGCTGCGGCGGTTTGTGTCGACCTCGTGGCTGCAGCGACACGGCTGGTGGGGTCGAGAATAATGCCGGCAGGCAAACATTTTTGCCCAGCGGCCCGTAGCCCCCGCATGGGAAGGGCAGTAAACTTTTTCGCGGTTGGGGACGTACTCAACGGAGTCGTTGAGACACGTTGTCCAATTTCCGGCGGCAGCCAGCCCGTGCTGGCCATACGCCGCTTCCCCGTACTACACGTACTAAATGGAGTCTGTTGATGGCCGATGCACCAAAAGAAGCTCAGCGTCCCGCCCAGGAGCCGGTTCCGGTGGACGAGTCGCACATTGCCGCGACCTACGCCAATTTTTGCCGGGTAACCGGTACCCCCGAAGAGTTGATCGTCGATTTTGGCCTCAACAAGCAGGTCGTCGGCAACTCGCCCGACACGATCGGCCTGAATCAGCGGATCATCGTCAACTTTTTCACCGCCAAGCGGCTGGCCGCGGCGCTGATGATGGCTGTGCAGCGGCACGAGCAGGCCTTTGGTGTGCTTGAGACCGACGTCCAGAAGCGGGTGATCACGCCGCCAACCAAGGCCTGATCGAAATGTGACATGCGGCATCGGCGTCCGGCCAAGCTGGTCGGACGCCGATGCTGTTGCCAACGTCGGCTGCTGTCTGCCGGCACAGATGTGAGAAAGCATTCAACGCTATGAGCACAGTCGATCCCCGCTCGGTCGAAGAGGCCCGGCAGCAGATTCGTGCGCTCATCGGCGAGATCGAGCAGCTTTCCAAGTCCGACGCCGCCGAGGCCGATTTCTTTCTCGGCCTGCTTGAGCGAGTGATCGAGGCGATGGGGGCGGTGGCCGGATTGGTCTGGCTGACCGGCAAGGAGGGCCGCGTCGAGCCGATTGCCCATCTCAAGATGCAGGCGACCGGCCTTTCGGACAATCCCGAGGTGCAGTCGGCCCACAGTGGCCTGGTGCAGGCGCTTTTGGGGTCACCCTCAGGCCTGCTGGTGCCACCGCAGGCGCCTCTGACAAGTCCGGACGGCAAGCCGAGCGGCTCCAATCCCTCAAACCTGCTGGTGATCGGTGCGCCCATTGATCGCGGTGAGAGCCGGCAGGGGCTGATTGAGATCTTTCATCAGCCCAACCAGCCCGACGTTGAGCGGGGCTATCTGAAATTCCTGCAGCAAGTCTCGGCGGTTGCCGGTGGCTACCTTGAGCGGCGGCAGATCAAGACCCTCGACACGCAGCAGTCGGCCCTCGAGCAGGTCGACCGTTTCAGCCGGGCACTCCACGAGTCGCTCAACCCGATTGCGACCGCCTTCGTGCTGGCCAACGAGGCCCGCCGGATCATCGGCTGTGATCGTGTCAGCGTGCTTGTCAAGAAGGGCCGCAAGCTGCGGCTTGAGGCGGTCAGCGGGCAAGAGTCGATCGAGCGGCGGGCCACGGCGGTGCGGGCGATTGAGTCGCTGGCTCGCGTGGTGGCGAAGGCCCGCGACCCACTCTGGCACCCTGACGCCCAGCGGGAACTACCACCGCAGATCGAAGAAGAGCTCGAAAACTACATCGACGAGTCCCACTCGACGGCACTGGCGATCATTCCGCTGGAAAAGCCCAGGCCGACGCCGATCGTCAAGCCAGGCGGCGTCGATGCCGTGGCAGTGGCCAAGGCCGAGGCTCCGCCCAAGGAGGCCCCCGACCCGATCGGAGTGCTCGTGGTCGAGTGGTTTGCTTCAACGACGTTTGAGGGGGGCAAGCGGGCCCGGGTCGAACTGGTGGCCGAGCATGGCAAGGTGGCCATTGCCAACGCGATAGAGCACACCACGATG
>CAZKSP010000199.1:0-5601 GCA_964555385.1 uncultured Chitinophagaceae bacterium | reverse complement strand
CTGGAAAATCGTCGTCATGACGGCGGCTCGGTATGAAAGGGTCGTTGGAAGACCGCAAGCGGATCTTCGGCGAGCGTTCAACGGTGGGCGTCCGCCGGGGTTGCGGAGCACCGGAACGTTTTTCCAAAAGAAAATAGCTTCCGCGAGTGACCGTTCCCAGATCGCTTCGATCTGGGGTATCCGAGCCGGTCAACGGCTCAAGAACCCATGGCGGTTCCGCCACGATCGCCGAGCTGGTGAGCGGCTCGTAAGCAGCGGACGCTCGACTTTCAGGGGGTTCCAGCAGCCGGTTCCCAGGAGCGTACCCCTTCCCCCCAGATGCGGCATTTCATGCAGCCCGGCCGCTGGATGCGGCGAGAAGCGATTCCTAAAACCCTTGGCGTTTTCGGAATCGCCCTCAGCGGAAAAAGGCCAGGATGGCTTTTTCCGCGTGAAACTAGTCCAGTAGGTGTACCAGAAGCCCGCTACGAAGCTTCGGCTCAAACCAGGTGCTCTTTGGCGGCATCACTTCGCCAGCATCTGAGACCGCCATTAGCTGCTCGATTGAAGTCGGGTGCATCGAGACAGCGATGGCCCACTTGCCCGACTGCACTCGCCGTTCGAGTTCATCAGTGCCGCGAATGCCTCCAACAAAATCAATTCGCGGATCGGTCCGTACGTTTTCGATACCGAAAATCGGCCCGATGACTCGCTGCTCGAGAAGGGCAACATCGAGCGAAGCGATCGGGTCGGCGTGTTCGATCGAGTCAGCCGGTATCGTCAGGCGGTACCACCGATCACCCAGAAAGATGCAGAACGAGCCGGCCGCCGGCGGCACCGGATCGGTGGTCAGCTCCAACTGACCGACCTGTCCCAGTTCGGCCAGAATCTGTTCGGCAGTCTTGCCGTTTAAGTCAGCGATAATGCGGTTGTAGGGCAGGATGGTGAGCTGGTTTGCCGGGAACAGCACCGTCAGGAACCAGTTGTATTCCTCCTCGCCGGTATGCCCCGGGTTCGCCTCCCGCCGGGCTTTGCCTGCCCGCCAGGCGCTGGCGGCCCGATGGTGGCCGTCAGCGATGTAGAAGGCCGGCACTGCGGTGAGAGTCTCGATGTAGGGCCCGGCCTCAGTGATCTGCCAGACCGTGTGCTGAACGCCATCTGGCGCAGTGAAGTCGTAGAGTGGGGCCTCGGCTGTAGCAGCTGCGACCAGTTGATTCACCTTGGGCTCATCGCGGTACGTCAGGAAAACCGGTCCAGTGTGAGCCCCCAGCGTCATCACATGCCGGGTCCGGTCGTCCTCCTTGGCGGGCCGCGTGAACTCGTGCTTGAGAATACGATTGTGTTCATAGTCATCGACATGGCAGCAGCAGACGATACCGATCTGGCTGCGGCCATTCATGATCTGCCGGTAAAGAAAGATGCAGTCGGTCTCGTCCTGAGCAAGTGTGCCGGCGGCCAAAAACTTTTGAAATGCGTCGGCAGCCTGGGTGTAGATCGCGTCGGCGTAGGGATCGGTCTCTGGAGGCAGATCGATGTCAGGCCGCACAACATGCAGAAATGATTCAGAGTTGCCGGCGGCCAGAACGACCGCTTCGTCGCGGTCAATTACGTCGTAGGGGACGCTGGCAACAGAGGCCGCCTTGGCCACAGGGGGACGGACGGCACGAAACGATTTGACGCGGGGCATAGGGAAGTCGCTTTCACGCAGGCAGAGAACTAATTGACTGGTTGGGAGGATAGCAAAACGACTGCAAGGCCGCGTGTCCCCAGACTGTTTTCAGCCGTTTGGTGCCCCAGCAGATCAATTCCTGTCGACCATGATTGAGTCGATTTCGAAAAATGCCTGGTCATCGCCGGTCAGGGTGAGCGTGAGTTCCCGAAAAACTTCACCGACTGGCACCAACCCGCTGAGTGGGAAACGGCACAGGTGCCATTGCTTGCCCGCTGCGACCCGGCATTGTTCGCTGCTTGCCCGCCGGTTCACGATGAGGCCAACAGTTGCCTCGCGGGTGCATCGCAAGCGGACAACGATCGCTCGGTCCGCGCTCGTCGCTTTGGTGGATAGGCCGTCGCGATGGAGAGAGCCCTTTTCGCCGTCGAGATGAAAGTCGAGAAAGCCTTGGTAGCCCGCGAGATTGTCGGTGATGTCCGTCGAGTGCCAGCCTTCTGTCTGCCACCCGCCACAGTCGAACTCGAAGACGAGGCGGCCGTCCTGTGGGTCGCGTCCATTGACCGTTTCCCACGTGTCCGACAAGCCGTCACCGTCACTGTCGATGCGAATGTTTTCGTACTCTGCATTAACTCCGGTTCCCCACTTGGCGTTCTCGCCATTTGCGCGGAGTTCGTCGGCTGGCTCAGCGACCTTCCCGAGGTCCCCTTTGGCGAGCCACGTTTCCAGCAATGCTCGGTGCTGCGTCAAGACATCGCCATGCGCCGGGTCGCCCGCAAGGTTGTGCACCTGAGCGGGATCTTCAACGACGTCATACAACTCTTCTGCCGGCCGCTCGCCAAAGTAGATTCGCTTCAGCACGGGTGCCAGTGAGTCGTCGGCGTAGGCTGCCCGTAGGGCTTCCGTAAATGGACGGCCATCTCGGTATTGGGGTTGGAGGAGCACGCGGTCGAGGAAGTAATTGCGGGTATAGCGGTATCGCTCTGTGCGAATTGAACGGACACGGTCGATCGTGTGGTCCAGCCGGTCTTTGGCCGATGCCACGAACGGGCGGGGCTGAAAGTCGTCGGCAAACAGATCGTGGCCCTCGAACCAGTCAGGCTTCGCGATGCCTGCCCAAGCCAGTGTCGTTGCCGAGAGGTCGAGCATGCTGACGAGGTCATTTCGCACCGAACCAGAAGCGACGGGCCGCCACCGTTTCGGAAAGCGGATGATAAACGGGACGTGCAGCCCTCCCTCTGTTGGCATCTGTTTGTGGCGAACAAGGTTGTTGGCGCCGTGATCCGAGAAGTAGACGACGATTGTTTTCTCAAGCAGCTCATCTGCGGCCAGATTGTCCAGGATGCGGCCAATTACCTCATCGTCCGAGCGGATGGTGTCATAGTGCTGGGCGACTACTTCTCGGTAGAGATCGGTCTGAGGATAGTCGGCTGGTATGGTCACAGATGCCGGGTCAGTCTGCTTGGCAGCCGGCCACTTCGTTGTGTTGGTTTTTCCTCCCTTGAGCTGGATCTGACCGAAAAAAGGCGTGCCTGCGGGAACCGCTCGCCAGGGTTTTTGGATGAGTTGTTTTGGGATGTTCGGATAAAGCCCTTGTTCAAAAAAGTTGTAATCCGTTTTGCCGACATTGAACGGAAAGTACCCGTGCTCCCGCATGAGATCTGGAATGGTCTTCATCCCTGCAGGCAGCGGTTTTACGAGGTTTCCTCGTCGGGACCGATGTTCATGGGCTCCGAAACGGATTGCGTTCGCCCCGACGATCAGCGACGAGCGGCAGGCTGAACAGACTGGGAACGGCACAAACGCCCGGCTGAACCGGACTCCCTCCTCGGCCAATTGATCAACCCGGGGTGTCCAGCCCTGCTGAATCTCGTGTCCATAGCAGGCCATCCACGGCGAGGTATCTTCCTGATAGATCCAGAGAATATTGGGTTGGTCTGATGCTGCATGGGAGTCGCCAGCAAGAATGAGCCTGCTTGTGATCGTGAGGACGAGCGTCACGGAGCAGAGCAGTTTGAGTCGGTGCATTTTCTATCGCCTCTTGGAGTTTCGTAAGACTTGAAGAAGGCCAGGTTCAAGATCTGGGGATTGCGTCAGTCCCGCGGTGGTGTGATGCCAGTGGCTGTGTGACCGCTGTTATTCCCGCTGCGGCAGCAGACACGAGGGTGTCGATCTCATCGGTTGAAATTGATAATGGTGGCATGATAACCACGGTGTCGCCTAACTGCCGGAGCAACGCCCCGTGGTCGCGTGCGGCCAGGCAGGCTCGGGCACCGGTGCGGGCTGCCCATGGATACGTTTCACCGGTTTTTTTATCGGCAACGAGGTCGATGCCAGCCATCAGGCCGCATTGCCGAATGCCGCCGACATGGGGCAGTTCGGCAAGCTGCTGGAGCTGGCTCCGCAGTCGTTCGATTCCCACTGCCAGCTGCTGAAGAACCGCTTCGTCACGAAAGACAGCGAGGGATTCGAGGGCAACTGCTGCTGCCAGCGGATTGCCGCCGAAGGTGTGGCCGTGATAGAAGGCCCGGCCGTCGGCATGGCTGCCCAGGAAGGCCTGCCAGATGTCGTCGGTTGTAAGGGTGGCGGCCATCGGCAGATAGCCGGCGGTAAGCCCCTTGCCGAGGCAAAGGATGTCGGGGCTGACACCCTCCTGTTCGCAGGCGAACATCGTGCCGGTGCGTCCGAAGCCGACAGCAATTTCGTCGAGGATCAACAGCACGCTGTGGCGGTGGGTGAGCTCGCGGACCTTCCGCAGGAAACCGGGCGGGTGCACCAGGATGCCACCGGCGGCCTGCACCAGTGGCTCCATGATGACTGCGGCGATGTCATCCCCCTGCTGCGTCAGCAGCTGCTCCAGCCGTTCAAGGGTCTCTGCGGCGGTTGCCGCCCGGCCGCTCGGGTCGGTTCGCGGACCGCCGTCAGCAGTGGGCGTGGGCCCAGCGGGCAGGCCGGGAGTTGGCAGCCGGATGGCCTCAAACGTCAACGGCGCAAACATCGCGGTAAATCGATCGACGCCGCCAACGCCGATGGCCCCCAGCGTGTCGCCGTGATAAGCCTCGCCGAGGGCAATGTAGCGGGTGCGTGGTTGCCGCCCCCCTGCCCCAGCCTGCAAATGGTACTGAAAGGCGATTTTGAGGGCGGCTTCGGTGGCCGATGAGCCGTCGCCAGAGAAGAAGACCTTTTCGAGTCCTGTAGGTGTGATTTCGACGAGCCGTCGGGCCAGCTCGACCGTGGTTGGGTTTGAGAGGCCAAGGTTGGTGGTGTGGGCGACCAGCTCGAGCTGCCGCCTGAGGGCGGCGTCGAGCCGCGGATGCCGATGGCCGTGGACGTTGCACCACATGCTCGCCGAGCCGTCGATATAGCGATTGCCTGCCGGATCAAACAGGTAGACCCCATTTCCTCGCTCGATCAGCAGCGGCTCATATTCGGCCATCTGGGTGAAGGCATGCCAGACATGCTCTCGATCCCAGGTCTCTAGCAGTTCCAAGGAGGGCGTTACCGGTTCGTTTGTGCAGGAAAAGCCGGCCATGCGGGTGATTTTTGGAGAACGCGGCTGTGGTTCAGAGGTTTTCCCAGCCTATCGTAGAATAAGACAGCGGCGTTGAAAGCGATCCGTTGGTTGGGTTCGCTCAATCCCTGAAAACTGCCCACCTGCCTCGATGTTGAAAGCTCGTCCGTTGTCCCGCCACAAAAGTGCCCATATCAACGACCCCCCGTGCTGTCGTTGGTTAGAACTGCTGGTCCGACTGCCACTTGTCTTGCTGGCGTCCCTGCCGTTTTTTGGCGGCTGCAGCTCTGAGACGACCATCCGGCCGGGGGACGTTCGCCGGTACACGGCTCCGCGTGAAAAGCTTGCGCCGGCATCAGCGCTTGCTGACGCTGGCCAGCCGGCCGCTCCGGCGGGCTCTCCCCGGGTGGCCTACACGCTACCGGAAGGCTGGAGCGAACAG
>CAZKSP010000198.1:0-5635 GCA_964555385.1 uncultured Chitinophagaceae bacterium | reverse complement strand
CGGCTCGCGACATCAGACAATCCCCTTGCAGTATTCGGTGAGGCCATGGCGTACCGAGATGCCCACAAATGCTCAACTAGCGGCTTGATGTTAACTGGCCGGTGTTTCCCCAGCAAGATTTAAGGCTGCCCGCTGCCAGCCCGAATTGACAGCTTAGTATGGGCACTGCACAACTTCCGAATAAGAATTCCGTTCCCCCCCCCGGCTCGACAGGAGACAGACGATGATATCCCGGCTCGATTTCATTCCCCCGGCTGGTTCACGACATCGGGTGATTCTGTCGGTCTGCTTCGTGGTGACCACCGCATTGCTCGTCTTCCCCTGCTTCGGAGCTGAACCTTTGACCAACAGCAAACTCACTCTGCCCACCGCCGCTCCCTTCGGCAAACTCCAAGATGGTCAAGAGGCCATGCTCTACACGCTTACCGCGCCCGGCGGCTGGCAGGCGACGATTACCAACTACGGCGGCATTGTGACGAGCCTGCTGGTACCGCAGGCGAATGGTAAACCGGTCGATATCGTGCTCGGCTTTGACACCCTCGACGGCTACCTCGCTGGCCATCCTTACTTCGGTGCCATCTGTGGCCGGGTCGGCAATCGGATTGCCGGCGGCAGATTCTCACTCGATGGCCGCACCGCCACGCTGGCCACGAACAACGGCGACAACCATCTGCATGGCGGTCTGGTCGGCTTCGACAAGAAGCTCTGGAAGGCGACCCCACAGCTGACAGACAAGGGCCCCGCTTTACTGCTTGAATTAACGTCTCCCGATGGTGAGGAAGGCTACCCTGGCAACCTTACTGCAAAGGTAACCTACACCCTGACTCCAGACGGAGAACTCTGGGTGGAGATGGAAACAACGACTGACGCGCCGACGCTCGTGAACCTCGTGCATCATTCATACTGGAACCTCGCCGGTCAGGCAGCCGGCAGCATTGCAGGACATACGCTTACTGCTCAGGCCAGCCGCTACCTGCCGGTCGATGGCGGTGGCATTCCGACTGGTCTGCTGGCCAAAGTCTCCGGAACACCCTTTGACTTTCAGAGTCACCCAGTCCGGCTTGGTGAAGCCATCAAAGCGCTCACGCCAACCGCTGAGGCTGCTGCAGCAGGGGCCGTCGGTGGTGTCGATCACTGCCTCGTGCTCGACGACTGGCAGCCTGACGGAGCCCTGCGGCCAGCAGTCACGCTGACCGATCCAGCCAGCGGCCGCAGCCTCGAGATTCTCACCGATCAGCCCGGCATTCAGGTTTACACCGGCAACTACCTCGACGGTTCCCTCACCGGCAAGGACGGGGCGGTCTATCAGCAGCATGCAGCCGTCTGCCTTGAGACTGAATGCTTTCCCGACGCGTTCAATCAGAAAGCCTGGCATACCAACTGGCCATCAACCCGGCTCGACCCGGGCCAGACCTATCGGCATGTGATGGTCCACCGGTTCAACACCGGTCGCTAGTCAGTTCCCTGCTCCGGCTGTGAGCAGCCCAAGCGATTCCATCCATTCAATTACCCGATCGGGCCATGAATCAACGGGAAAGCCTGTCTGCTTCATCCCAAAGCCGTGGCCGCCCTTGGCGTAGATATGAACCTCGCAGGGGATCTTGTGCTTCTTATATTCCACTGCCAGCAAGGCACTGCCGCTGGAACTCCAGGGGTCATCAGCTGCATGAACGAGGCAGAGCGGCGGTGACTTTTCAGTGACGACCACTTCGTCGACGAGTGGTCCCTCGGTTCCGCGGGCAACCAGATAGGCCGGATAGACCAGCGTCGCGAAAGCTGGTGCGGGATTGGTGGCCGCCTCAGCCCCAGCCTGCTGTCCATCAGACTTAAGACAGGTCATCAACGTCAGATGACCACCAGCTGAAAAGCCAAGCATGCCGATCCGGCTACGATCGATCCCCCAGTCCTCGGCATGATCATGAATCAGCCCCAGTGCCCGCTGGGCATCCTGCAGCGGCAGATCCCGTGGGGCAGGCACACGATACTTGAGCAAGATGGCCGTCACGCCGTGCTGGTTGAAGAACTCGCAGACCTGCGTCCCTTCATGCTCGTAGGCCAGTATCTTGTAGCCCCCGCCAGGACAGACGAGCACTGCGGCCCCATTGGGCTGCTTCGGCCGATAGACCGTGATCTGCGGCTGGCTGACATCGGTGAGCCGGACGACACCATCTGGCGGTTCTCTCTTGATTTCCCGCTCTGGCCCGACATCAGTGGTCGCGCCGGGAGGCCCGTCAGGCCAGAGATCAAGTACGGTCGGCTCTGACCCCGCGCCGCCCCGGCACACAGCTAGCCCGATACCGACGCATACGAATACAAACTGACTGATCGCCGATTGACGAAGCATGAGAAATTTCCCAGAAGCCTGTGACGATTCCGTTCAACGAGATGCCTAACGAGAAGGGCGTGCCGCTTCGGAATTTGGAACTGCCGAAGTGTACCCGAGTGAGTCGAGGAAGCCATCGAGTTGCCGCATCGTCTCGTGATACCGAAAAGTCGCCTCAGCCCGTTGTGGCCCTGTCCCGCGGCCTGGATTGAAAAAGCCGTGCGGTTGGCCCTCAAACACCTTCAGCTCACAACGGTTCCCCAGCTCTTGCATCTTGGCGGTGAAGAGCTCTGCCGTGGCAAACGGCACCGCCTCATCGTCCGTCCCGTGAAAGATGATCGTCGGCGGGAGGCCCTCCTGCAGATGGTGGTAGGGAGATATGGCCTCAGGCCGTCCACCGGCGCGGTCCTTCATGGCTTCGAGCTTTTCAGCTGGAATAAGGTCGGGATGACTCGCAACTGCTGCCAGCACGGTCGCGGGATTAAACAGCACCAAGGCATCCGGCCGTGAAGAGGCCTGCAGTTGCTCGCCCTCCTCAAAGCCGGGCACGGTGGCCACGGCGGCAGCCAAATGCCCACCCGCCGACCCACCACCGACTGCGATCCGCTGCGGATCGACCCCGAGCCGCCCGGCATTGGCACGCACCCAGCGAACAGCAGCCTTGGCATCAGTAAGGCAATCTTGCGGGGCGGCCTCCTGTCGCGACAGCACCCGATAGTCGGCGGCAATCGCCACCATCCCTCGCGCAGCCAGATGCCGACACTGGGGCAGAAATTGTCCTGGAGTTCCTGCCCGCCAGCCTCCACCAAAAAAGAAGACAATTGCCGGCCGCCGATCGGCAGACTGA
The DNA here is from genome assembly GCA_964555385.1 of uncultured Chitinophagaceae bacterium. Lineage (GTDB taxonomy): Bacteria > Planctomycetota > Planctomycetia > Pirellulales > UBA1268 > UBA1268. Next base: position 2,465 of record CAZKSP010000198.1, on the reverse strand, counting down.
TGCCCCTCCGGTTCGAAGATCCAAAGCCGCAGATCGGCTTCTCCCACCCGGCGATAGGCCTCAACCCTACTGCCTGGCATGTCTGGCGGATACTTCCAACTCGTCAGGGGCTCCATCGCCGTTTCGTCGAGCTGATATTCCCGCAGCCACCAGCCGACTCTTTCCATGTCGGTGGGGTTCTCAGTACCAAGCCGCTGCTTCCAGACTCTGCCGTACGAAGCCCGCTTCCGTTGTTGGATGGCCTCCAGTGGAGGCTCCGTCACCGGATCACCGTCGCTTCCCCGATCACCCGTTGATTCAATCCATTGGTCCAGCTTGGCCGCAAGCCGCTTCACCTCATCGGCTCGTGCTGGTTTGTCAGCGACATCGAGCAGTCCAGCCGGGTCACTCCGCAGGTCATAGAGTTCAACTGCCGCCCGTGGTGAACCAAGCCACGTGCGCTGCAGCGGCGTCAGCTGCCCGCGGTCAGCGAGTAACCGGATCAATGGCAGGCCGGGATACGCAGACTCCTTGTAGCTTGACCAGTTCAGTCGTGACCGCTCCGGAAAGTAGTTCTTGACCAGCATCGCGTTGGCAGTAATCACCGTTCGGCTGCAATCCATTGCATCGCCGCAGCGATCCCGGGCCGCAAAAACGGCACGGTCAGCCGAAAGCGGCCGACCCAGAATCAATTCGCCTTCCATCCAATCTGGAATTGCTCGTCCACTGAGGGCAAGCACCGTAGGGGCGAGATCGACCAGGCTCACAACACCCTGCTCAACTCCAACGGAAACGCCTGGCCCCCGCACAAGCAGTGGAACCCGCAACCCCTCGACGGAAAGCCACTGTTTGCCCCAAGGCATTGGCCGGCCGTGATCACCAAAGAACATGACCACGGTGTTGTCGAGTACCCCCTCGGCCTCAAGCAAGTCCAGGATTTGTCCGACCCGTTGGTCAACTGTTTCAACACTGCGGCGGTAGGCAACCCAGTCGCGGCGGGTGAGCGGGTGATCAGGATAGTTTCCCGGTAATTCAACTGCATCGAGTTCCGCCGCCAAAAATGAGTCGGGGATTGGAAATGGCCGGTGAGGCTCCATGATTTGGTACTGCGCAAAGAATGGCTGGCCGGGCATTCGCTGCCGCCAATCATCACCGTCGAAGAGTTCCTCGGAATCGTGGGCAAAGTTGTAGTGCGTCTTACCGCGGCGAATAGCCCGACCACTGCGTTGGCTTCCGGGAGCTGCGGCATTGGTGACGTACCAGCCCGCCCGCTTCAGTAATGTCGGCAGTGGAAGGTAAGGCGCTGGGAGTGGTTGCCGGTTTTCAACGTCATGGGGGTACAGACCAGTGGTCGTCTGATAGCAACCCAGAATGAAGGCCGACCGGGAACTGCTACAGACCGGCGCAGTGGCGTAACAATGGTCGAACCGACGGCCCTCACGAGCCAGCCGGTCGAGGTTTGGCGTACTTACACCCGACGCTCCATACGCCGCCGTATCAGGGGACATATCGTCGGCAATGATCCAGACCACATTGGGAACACCCGCTGCATCAGCGGCCCCAGAAACAGCCACTAGCACGAGAAAAATAGTTGCCGTCCGCATTGTGAATCTCCCGAAAACCCGCAAATGATAGCGACCCGATTGTACTACCCATGGGCAGGGCCCCAACTCGCTCGGAACCACCCCACAAAAATCTACACAGAAGTCCCCTGGGAACTCAGGCTATGCTGGTCGTTTCCTGTCCCCCACCATGAGGCTGACGATGCTCTGCCGCCGCTTCTCTGCTCCTGAGCTTGCTTGTCTCGCGACCATCACAGCCCATCTCCTCTGGGCTGCCGGCATCACAGCCGCCGCTGAACCGGCCTTCGCCGGACCAGTCGCCGTTGCCGTTTCCGCTGATGGCCGTTGGCTGGTTACCGCAAATGCAGACGACGGGACCGTCTCGCTAATCGACCGGAAACGGGGCAGCCAGATTGACCGAGCCTGGGTTGGGCGAGGGCCACGCGATATCGTGGCAACCGGCAGCAATGATTTTCTCTGTGTCACAACGGCGGGCGATCTTGTGCGGCTTGTCATAGTCGACCGTACGCTGCAGCAGAGGGGACGACTGGCGATCAGCTATGAACCACGGGGCGTGATTGTCGACAGGCAGCGGCAGCGAGCATGGGTCAGTCAATCACAGAACAAGAGCCTGGCCGTGGTTGATCTTGAGCAATTCACCATTACAGCCATCCTCCCCTGCGGTGGCCTTCCCCGGGCCGTTGCCATTTCTCCAACCGCTCATCAAATTGCCGTCACCTGTTCCAGCCCGCCAGAGGTACTGCTCTACGATGCTGAATCATTGGCCCTCCTTGAACGCCAGCAGTTTCAGGGGCTCAATGTCGGGAGCCCCTGCTTTGCATCACCGGGCGAACTATTCTTTCCGTTTACGTACGATGGTGGCAGCCATCCAAGCCGGGGCAACATCCAACGAGGCTGGGTTCT
>CAZKSP010000197.1:0-5664 GCA_964555385.1 uncultured Chitinophagaceae bacterium | reverse complement strand
GCCTGGCGGGTCGTGCCGCAGTTGCCCTTTGAACTGGCGGCCCTGCCACAGCAATGGTTTCGGCTGGTCGACATGCAGGTAGTCAGCTACGCCCTGCCTGCGCTCATCGCCATCGGACAGGTTCGTCATGCCTTCCGCCCGGCGGTCGGCCCGGTCGGCTGGCTGCGTCAGGCAACAAAGGCTCACACCCTGCGAACCCTTGAAGCAATCCAGCCTGACGGTGGTGGCTATCTTGAAGCTACACCGCTGACATCGTTCGTGACGATGAGCCTGGTGGCGATGGGACTGGCCAATCACCCGGTGGCCCAGGCCGGCCTCGCCTTCCTGACCGCATCGGTCCGGCAAGATGGCTCCTGGCCGATCGACACCAACCTGGCCACGTGGAATACCACGACGGCGATTGCTGCCCTGTCGGCTGGCGGGCGGCTGGCCGACCATCTCTCGGCCGCCGAGCAGGCGAGCGTTCGCACGTGGCTGCTTGAGCAGCAGTGGCGAAAGGTGCATCCCTACACCGGTGCCGCCCCGGGTGGCTGGGCCTGGACCGATCTGCCCGGTGGCGTGCCGGACGCCGACGACACTAGCGGTGCAGTGCTGGCCCTCGCCGCGCTTGCTGACGGAATCGGCACGGGTGGACAATCCGCTGCCGCGACCGCCGGCCTCGACTGGCTGGCGGGGCTAGCCAACCGCGACGGCGGCCTGCCGACTTTCTGCAGGGGCTGGGGCCGACTACCCTTTGACACCTCCTGTCCCGACATCACCGCCCACTTCCTGCGGGCAGTCGCAGCGTGGCCAGCCGCAACCGATCGCCACCGCAAGGTCATTGCTCAAGCCCACCGCTACCTGGCGAACACCCAGCGGGGCGACGGCTCTTGGCTGCCGCTCTGGTTTGGCAATGAAACCCATCCCCAGCAGGCCAACCCGACCTACGGCACCGCCAAGGTTGTGCTGGCCACTAGCGACGGCCGCGGTACCGACTGGCTGCTGGCCGCTCAGGCTGCCGACGGCGGCTTTGGGCCGGCGGCAGGCCTGCCGGCATCAATCGAAGAGACGGCACTGGCCGTTGAGGCTCTCGCGGCGGTGATCCCAGGACTCGCCGAAGGCCAGCGGTCAGCCCAGGTAGCTGCAGCGGTCTGCCGGGGCATTGAGTGGCTGATGGCCGCGACGGCCGGCGGCAGCCAGTTTCCTGCTGCTCCGATCGGCCTCTACTTCGCCAAGCTCTGGTACTTCGAAGACCTCTATCCGCTCAGCTTCACGGTTGCCGCCTGTGAGCGAGCATGCCAGCTACCCGCACTCAGCCGAGTTTGACCTGCGCCGGTCGGCTCGGCTGGCTGACAACAGTGATGACTGCTTCGGCCGCGGCCTGCCAGTCGGCAGCCGTTGTTTCCCAACCAGCAGACAGCCGCAGCATGCCCCAGGACTTGTTCGTGGCAAGTCCCAGTCGTTCGGGCCCAATTGCTGCGACTGCCCGGGCCGTCGCCTCACTGCCACTGCTGCAGGCCGATCCTGTCGAGGCAATGATGCCCTGCCGCTCAAGACCAGCCACCAGCCGGCGACCATCATGACCGGGAACAATGAGGGCCAGCGTGTTCCAAAGTCGCTCGGTGGCCTGGCCCAGCACGATCACCTCGGGCAATGCCGCAACGATCATCTGCTCGGCCCGGTCACGGGCCTGCCGGCGGGGTTCGATGGCTGCTTGAGAAAAGCCGTTGGTCTCGGCAGCCAGCGTCTCAAGAGCCGCGACCATGGCCAGAACACCAGGCAGGTTCTCAGTGCCGGCCCAGCGGCCATTTTGCTGCGGCCCGCCGCGGTCGCCATGAAACCGTGTGGTGGTCTCGGGCACCACGAGAAAGCCAATGCCCTTCGGCCCGCCGAACTTGTGGCCACTGCCGGTCAGATAGTCACACTGTCCAAACGCATCTGCCGGCAGCCGGCCGATCCATTGGACCGCATCGGTGTGGAAAGGAATCTGGCGAGACCGGCAGCACTCGAGCAGATCCTGCCAGGGCTCAAGCACACCAGTCTCGTTACTGGCGGCGAGCACCGAGACGATCGCCACCGCACTGTGCCGTTCAAGGACGTCAACAACCTTGTCCATCTCAATTCTGCCCGCCGGATCGATTGGCAACTCGACCACCCCGTCAGTCAGGGCGGCGGCAAATGATTCAGCGACACAGGGATGCTCAAGCGGTGAGAGCACGGCACGCCCCGGCAAGGCCATGGCCACCTGCCGCGCCAGAGCGTTATTGGCTGCCGTCGCCGACCCCGTAAAGAGAATCCGCTCGGCATCACAGCCAAGCAGGTCAGCCAGCCGCTCGCGGGCATCCTCAAGACACTCTCGGGCCGCGGTCGCCGCCGCCGACAGGCTCGACGGGTTGTGCCAATAACAATCAGCCGCCTCCAGCCATACCTCGCGAGCCGCCGGATGCAGCGGGCTGGTCGCGTTGTAGTCAAAATAGCGCACGGACAGCGTACTCGGAGATCGGTGGCGGGCTGGGTGTGTGTAGAGGAATTGATTAGTCTACCGAACGATCTGTTCGCTCCCGGGCTCGAGGCTTTTGAAGGTGCGGCTCCACGCCTACCGGCAATAAACCCCGATACCGAGAAGCCCGTAGCGCAAGCAGAGGGAAATTACGTTATTTGATCCCCGGAGCCGCATTCCCTCGGCTCGCGCCTCGGGCTTCCTGGATTTCGGTTTCACTCAGCGCAACATCAAAAAACGCAAGCTGACGGGAACCTCGCTGTTCGCCCACGAATTATCTTCCCTCGGCTCGCAGATCGGTCTTCCCGGCCATCGGTTCCACTCACCATGCAACCTTCCCCAACGCCTCCCCGCTCAACCGTCGTCGCCTGGGTGCTACTTGACTGGGCTGCCAGTAGCTTTTCAACGGTGCTGATCACCCTGATCGTCGCCTATGTTGAAAAAGTAGCCTTTGCCGACCGCCCCTGGGGACTCGATGCTGGTGTGATCTGGCCCTGGACCCTGGCCGTGGCGATGCTGGCATCGGCAATTCTCACCCCCGGCTTCTCAGCCTGGGCCGACCGCCGCAGGCGACATAAAACAGCTCTCATCGCCAGCGTTGTCACCGGGGTCGCCGCACTCGGCCTGCTGGCAGCCGCACCACCAAGCTATCGGCTTGTGGTGCTGGCCGGCGTCATCTTTGGAAATGTCGGCTTCGATCTGGCCGCCGTCTTCACCGGCAGCCTGCTGGCATCGATCACGACGGGGCGGTTGGCCGACCGGCTTTCGGCCTGGGGCTTCGCTGCTGGGTATGCCGGCGGAGCGATCGCCCTGATTATCGCCACGGGTATCGTCACCGCCCATGAGTCACTCGGGCTTTCCCCTGCCGGCGGGCTGCGACTTGCCTTCGCCTTCACGGGACTTTGGTGGCTGCTCTTCTCGCTGCCTGCGGCAGTCGCCCGGTTTGACGAGCCAGCCAACGGCGGCCATGCCGCCACAGCCACCGGCGAGCTCCTCTCCTTCGCCCGATCGCTCTGGCGTCCAGATGATGCAGCAGCCCGGCAACTGGCCGCCACGCTGCTGGGCAGCATGCTGGTGCTTGGAACGGTCCAGACCGCAATCGCACAATTCTCCAGCGTGGCTCTGGAAGAGTTTTCCCTCAGCCCCGAGGCGCTCGTGAGGCTGGTGCTGTTGGTCCAGGCAGTGGCGTTGCCCGGGGCGCTCGCCGTTGGCTGGCTCTCCGAGACAGCAGGGCGACGGGTCGCCGTCGTGTTCTGCCTGGCTGGTTGGATCAGCGTGCTCGTACTCGCCTGGTTCATTCAAACCGTGCCACAGCTCTACGGCCTGGCAGGCCTGCTGGCGTTGGTACTCGGCGGTGTGCAGAGCGTGATTCGGGCGACCGTGGCGGAAGCCTCGCCCGAGGGCAGGGCAGGGGTCACCTTTGGCCTGCTTCAGATTGGCGCAAAACTTTCAGGAGCCGCCGCCGGCCTGGCTTTCGGCGGACTCTTCCTGCTGACCGGCCATCCTCGGGCTGGGCTGGTGGCACTGCTGGCGCAGTTGCTGTTGGGCGGCTGGGCCCTGCGGCGGCTGCGCTAGGCCGAACGTCAGGAGATCCCGAGCACGTCTTCCATCGAATACCGTGCGGCAGGTTTGCCAATGAGAAACGCCGCAGCCGCCAGAGCACCGCGGGCGTAGGAATCTCGGTTGGTGGCACGCACGTTGACCGACAGGCTTTCGCCGTCAAGTCCAAACAGAATCGTGTGCTCGCCCGGGTTGTCGCCCGACCGCACGGCGTGATAGCCGATTTCATCAGCTGGCCGGGAACCGGGCCGGCCGTCACGGCCGTGAACCTCACGGGTCTGCCCCATCGCCTCGCGGACGATCCGGCCAAACTTCAGCGCCGTGCCACTGGGGGCATCTTCTTTATGGTGATGGTGGCACTCGATGATCTCAACATCGGCTCGGCTACCAACGCCCGCCAACAGCCGGCCCGCCCGGCCGACCAGATCCATGGCGATGTTGACCGCCAGGCTCATGCTGGGCGAGATGAGCACCGGAATCGTCTCAGCCGCCTTCTCGATCGCCTGCTCATCGGCCGGCTCGAGGCCCGTGGTCGCCACGACCAAAGGCACCCCGCGGTCGGTACAGACTGCGGCGATGCTGGCCACTGCTCCGGGCAGTGAAAAGTCAATCACCACGTCAGCGGCTGCATCCCAGGTTTCGTTGATGGCAACCCCGCAACGGCCACTTCCGGCCAGTTCGCCAGCGTCTGTCCCCTGCTTGAAGCGGTCGATCGCGGCGACCAGTTGCCAGCGGCCAGCATCTTCGGCGGCACAGGCGACAATCCGTCGCCCCATCCGTCCGGCTGCACCGTGAACAACCAGACGCAAGGGTTGGGGGTCGGGCATAGGAAGACTTTCTCCGTGAAGGAATGCGGGAAAATGTGGCCAGGCCAGGCGATCTCAGCCGTAGAGTTCAATCGCCTGGGCGATCTCATCAAAGCGATTGCCGACGCTGACTGCCCGGTTGGCAAAGCTCGCCCGGCTGACACCGCGGCTGCCGAGGACGTCATTGAACAGCTTCTGATCGGTGGTGTGGTAGGCGACGGTGGCGTTGGGATCTTTCAGCTGATGGCCGGTCAGGATGCAGACCACCCGGTCATCCCGGCCGATCACTCCCTCGGCTACCAGCTTGCGGGCTCCGGCGACGCTGGCGGCACTGGCCGGTTCGCAGCCAAGGCCGCCTGCTCCCACCTGGGCCTTGGCGTCGAGGATCTCCTGTTCCGAGACCTCGCGGACGACCCCGTCGCAGACCTCGAGTGCCCGCAGGCACTTGTTGAGATTGACCGGTCGGTTGATCTCGATGGCGCTCGCTAGCGTGTCGGCCCGCTTCTGCTCGCGATCGAGTTCGTCGTAGTAGTGACAGGCGGGGGCCAGATCGGCCCGGCCACCTTCCCAGCGAAGGCCGCGGTTGTGGTAGAGCTCGTAGAGCGTGTTGGCACCGGCGGCATTGATCACCGCCAGCCGCGGCACCCGGTCGATCAGGCCGAGGTGCCGCAGTTCGGCAAAGGCCTTGCCGAAGGAACTTGAGTTGCCAAGGTTGCCGCCGGGCACCACGATCCAGTCCGGCACTTCCCAGCCGAGCGATTCAAGCACCCGGAACATGATCGTCTTCTGGCCCTCCAGCCGAAACGGATTGACTGAGTT
>CAZKSP010000196.1:4287-5667 GCA_964555385.1 uncultured Chitinophagaceae bacterium | reverse complement strand
CGGCCCCGAAAACAACTGACCGCCAACCGGCCTGCGGAGCGACCACGTGGACTGCCGGCTGAATCGGTGACTGTGGAGTGCTCTGAGACATCTGCCAACTCTCCCCGCTAATAAGTGATTACGGTCAAGCCATGAACCGCTCTCGGCTCTGGCGGAAATACAGCACAAACCCGACCAAGCCCCTGTGAAATACCCATCCGGGTCAATTGTTGAAACCCGTCGCAGAGGCTGCCCAGCGTCACGTCCTGCAAAGGCGGGGCGTTGACCCAGGGGCAAAAAGCTCCGACCGCCACGAGTCTACACCAGCGGGCGGTTATGTCACACCTCAGCGTGACACGAACCGGGGGTGCACTGCGGCCATCAGGCTGAAAACCTGCCCGACTGTCGCTCTCAGCTGCTGTAGCGGTCACGTGTCAGGTCGGGCTTGATGCCCTCCGGCGTGACGTCGCTGTCGATGTCGAACCAGTCAGCTTCAAATGCAACTCGTGGCTGCTCATTGGGATTATTCAGCGCCTGATTGCTGACCAGCGCGATGACGGCATCGGCCAGCGCCACTTCGGGCTTGCAGCGGGGCTGATTGGCAGGATCGGGGTTGCGGATGCACCAGGCCCAGTGTTCCATCTCTTCGGTGTAGCCCCGGGAGGGCGGGGCGGCATCACCCGATGTGGCCGAAACGGCAGCCACCGCCCCCGCGCCACCACTTTCGGTCGTGTCGAGAACGGGAGCACCGCTCTTCGACTTCCCGACGGTCACCCGCGTATCCCGTGACGACCCCTTGTAGAGCATCACGTTCTGTTCCTGCTCAAGAATGAGTGTCCCCTCGGTGCCCATCACCACCTCACCGTAGCCACCGAAACCGTTGCCATTGATCGATGAGTAGGTGACCACAATCTTCTTGTTTGGGTCTTCCTCATAGCCAGGGGCGGGATATTCGTACATACAATAGACATGGTCATCGACCTCACGGTCGGCCGGAAAAATACTGCGGTTGCCGACAGCCGTCACAGTTAGCGGCTTGACCTTCTTCCCCTTGCCGTGCATCGCCGAGATAAAGATGCCGGCTGCATCGAGTTGGTCACTACCCAACTCAACCATCAGACCGCCGCCCGTACGGTTCCAGAGCCGCCAGCGGATCAACTCCTCAAGCGGTGAACGCGCAGCACCGTCGGGTAGCGTTTTCTCCGTGTAACCATAGGCGGCGGCGTCGACGCCACTGTCCTCTAGTTGTGCTTCGAGTTGGGCCACCCGTTTTGTCCAAATATCGATCTCCGCCGGCTTTGACTGCTCCAGCCGGCCCTTCCAACTCGCCAGCTTTTTGACCAGCGACTCATCCCCAGGCAGCGGCGGCTTCCAACTGTCCTTGCCCGGCCGGTTGCCGCG
>CAZKSP010000196.1:0-4277 GCA_964555385.1 uncultured Chitinophagaceae bacterium | reverse complement strand
ATCACCGATCAGCCGGGCTTCGCCGATCGTATGAACCGCGTTGTCGTAGAGAACGCTGTAATGCCGCTGATGACCCGTCGCAAGCAGCTTGCCGGTCGCCTTGGCGGTACGCCCCATCTCTTTGCACTCATGAATTGAGTGCCCCATCAGCTTCTCGGTCAGCACATGTTTGCCCGCCCGCATTGCCTTGATGGCCGCTTCAGCGTGCAGGTGCAGGGGCAGTGCAATGACAACCGCCTCGATGTCTTCGTCGGCTAGCAGATCTTCGTAGGCCCCATAGACCTTCACCTGCTTGCGGGCCGCATCCTCAGTCTTCCAGCCGTACTTTGACATCAGCCCTGGCCGAACCCGCTGGGCATTGGGGCTGGAGATGTCACCATGGAATGCGCGAAAGACGTTGTAAGGCCGGATGTCGGCAATCGCCACGACATTGAGGTAATCGGGGTTGTGAGCTCCGATCAGCACGCTGCCTTCGTCGCCGGTGCCGATGAAGCCAACCCGCAGGGGATCACCGACGCTCGCACCGTACCCAAAGTAAATCGAGCCCAGCCCAGCTCCGGTGGCCAGACCGGCGGCCACCGTCCCCGAGAGGAAGTCGCGGCGGGTGATCGCCACTGCATCATTGAAGTTTTCCTTGCCGATCGTCTGCTGTTCGGGGGTGAGGTTCATCGCGAGTATTCTCCGGTTCGCATCAGGGAATCGAGTGTTTTGGGGCAGGTGACGAGCAGCCAGGCCGCTCAGGAAGCAGCGCGGCGGCAGCCGCTGAGTGGGCAACAGCCTTTCACGAGCGGCATCAGGAAATAGTCGAGACCAGTCCAGCCACCGGTTGGAACCGATGCCAGCACCAGGAGCCCGGCAATCTCGACCCACTGTTCATAGGTGGCCCGGGCCGCCGGAAGCCAGAACGGCTGTGAGGCCACAACAGAGAGCAGAAAACAGATGCCCCCCACCGCATGAAACTTGGTTAGCAGCCCAAGCACGAGTGCTGCTCCGATCGTCACGAGTGCCCAACTGACGAAGCGGTCAGCCTTCCAGAGACGGGTTGGCTCGACTGCGGTCGCCGCCAGCCGCCGCTGGGCTGCCGAGAGCGGACGGTCCCATGCCGTGACCACCTCAACTCCGATCGCTGCAGCCTGACTCATCCAGCCGGCTGCCTGCGACTCAAGTTCACGCCGTTTGTCAGCAATTCGTTTCTGAACGTAGGGCAGATCCCGGGCCATCGCTGAGGCCGACATCTCAGCCAGCCGTTGCCGTTGCCGGCGATACTCAAGCAAATCGTCCCGATCATCCGCCAACATCTCAGAGAGTTTCTTGTCGGCCTCTGTAATCGCCGCTTCCGCTGCAGCGGTCACCTCCGCGTCAGCAGACCAGCCAGCGGTCGCCAACACATCGAGCCGCTGCTGCCAAAGCCGACGCCATTCAGCCACAACCGATGCCCGCCAGGCATCCGCCGAACCGTCAACGTCGTCGGCAGCGGAACCTGAAACGTCGGCCAGTGTCTCCGACCAGTCGCCAACCTCAGGCAGATCTGCCCGAAGGAAATCTGCAAGCGGGCCGACCGCCGCCTTGCGGAAGCCGGCACTCGACCAGGCCTGATCTCGAAGGTGACTCGCCCCCTCGAGAAAAAAATGAAGGCCGATCACAATTCTGAGAAACGTCAGTGCCACCGTGGCAAGCACGGTGGTTCGGGTCAAATTCATACCAGCTCCGCTTCGTCGCCTCGAAATCTCTTCTGAATCTATGTCGCATAAAGACCGGCGCGTACCACGCGGCACAAACAAAAGTGGCCTGCGCGAACGTTTCGTGTCGCCCGTACGATAGTTTTTTGCCAGAAATTGCCGTTGAAATCCAGTGTCTGGATGCCGGCTACTGTTTCATTCTCGACACAATCGGCATAATCGAAGTCTCAGCTTCAGCTCTGACCGAAAGCTTCGCGTCTGACTTCCATCCCGCGACCGAATACCGGCAACACCTGCTCGCTTTCCACCACCCATCCGTGCCCAACCCCCGCATCGTCCTCTGCTACCCCGTCGAAGAGCGGCATATTCGTCAGATTCAGCGATCCTGCCCAGCCGCCACCGTCGTGAATGCCGGCCAGGAACGTATCGCCGAGGAACTGCCAACGGCCGACATTTTCTGCGGGCACGCCAAGGTTCCAGTGCCTTGGGATGAGACAATCGCCGCCGGCCGGCTGCGGTGGATTCAGTCTTCAGCCGCCGGCCTTGATCATTGCCTCGTTCCCAGCGTGGTCGCCTCAGGCGTCACGGTGACCAGCGCCTCAGGCGTGCTGGCCGACCAGGTCGCCGAGCAGGCCATGGCTCTGGTCACTGCTTGTACCCGCAGGATTCCGCTGTTTCTTCAGCAACAACAGCAGCGGGAGTTCATCCGCAGACCTACTCGCGACCTCACCGGCAGCACCGTGCTGATCGTCGGCTTTGGCGGCAACGGCCGGCGGCTGGCCGAAGTCCTCGCCCCCTGGAAAACCCGGCTGCTGGCCACCGATTATTTCCCCGACCAGCCGAGCACCGGCCTCGACCAACTGGGCGGCCCCGACGCCTTCCGACGGCTCTTACCAGAGGCCGACATCGTAATGCTGGCCGCACCGCTCACTGCGGAGACCCGAGGCATGATTGATGCCGAGGCAGTGTCTCAGATGAAAAGGGGCAGCATTCTGATCAATGTCGCCCGCGGCGGGCTGGTCGTCGAGCAAGCGGTGGTCGCGGGCCTGGAATCGGGCCAGCTCGATTCGGCCGGGTTCGACGTGACTCCGGAGGAGCCGCCGTCAGCTACCAGCCCGCTATGGAACGCCCCGGGGCTGGTCATTACCCCTCATGTGGGAGGCCAGTCGGTCCACCGGATTGATCGGATGACCGACCTTTTTTCGGCAAACCTCGTACGATATTCCCAGGGACGGCCACTGATCAATGCGGTCGACAAGCAGCTGGGCTTCCCGTCACCCGACGGCCCGCCCCTGCCGTTTTGAGCAAATAGCTCAGAACCCTCACCACTCTCAGGAGCATGGAAGCAGCAATGGATGCGATGGACGGCAGCGATATCACCATGTCGACAACGGCCTTCCAGGAAGGACATCCGACGATTCCAGCGGGCGGGATTGTCGGTGGCCGCTGCCCGGATGAACTGCTCTCGCGCTATGGTGAGATTCTCGACTGTGGCCGGCTGAGCTGGACGGAGCACCACAAACTCGGGCGGCGGCTTGGCTCGGGTGGTCAGGGCGTTGTCTTCCTCACCACGCGAAGGGGCACCGACGGCTTCACTCTGCCGGTGGCTTTGAAGGTTTTTTCTCCAGAGCGGTATGAATCAGAGGCCGCTTATGACGAGGCCATGGAACGAATCGCCCACGTCTCTGCTCAAGTTGCACAGATCCAGCAGGACAATCTGCTCGATGTTCAGAACTTCGTCGAGCAGCGTCGAATCCGCATCATGGAAATGGAGTGGATCGATGGCTATGACCTGTCGCGGCTTCTTACTCCCGATCTACTCGCTCAGACCAGGTCCTGTGTCACAGAGGAACGCTGGGACTATCTCAACCGGGTGATTGTCACGCCGGGGCCACGGCAGTCACGGCTGAAGCCAGGCGTTGCCATCTCCATCGTGAGAGAATGCCTGGCGGCACTGGCGGCACTGCACCGTGATGGAATTCTTCACGGCGATGTGAAAAGTTCGAACATCATGGTGAAGCGAACCGGCAATGCCAAAATCATCGACATTGGCTCGGCAGTCAAACAGTCCACGATGCCGGCCAACCGGACCTGCACGCCAGCCTACGCAGCGCCAGAAGTGCTCGAGGGCCGCGACCACTCACCCCGATCCGATCTGGCAAGCCTTGGCTACGTGCTGATTGAAATGCTCAGCGGCCAACCGCCGTTCGCCGGCCTCAATTCCTTCCGTGACCTACTGGAGGCCAAGCGTTCGCTGGCACATCGCCTGCCACAGATCCTGCCTAACGAAGTCAGCTGCAACGAACTCCTGATGAACTTTTGCAGCGGCCTGGTGGCTGCCGATCCCAACAAACGATTCCCGAGTGCTGAGGACGCCGACCTCATGAAGGAGGGTGCGGCCAGCTTTCACCGCCAGCTGATCGTGGGAGGACTGGCGAGCGAATACGAAAATGAAATTCGCGCCTGGCTGAAAGAACTCGATGGCATCGCCTAACAGGATCTTCGAGCAACCATTCCCAACCGTCAGCCTGAGCGGTCAAGCCGATGATAGAACCGGCTGATGAGGCCCGTTGCAGCTGCCGGAGCCAGCCGCTTCAG
>CAZKSP010000195.1:0-5683 GCA_964555385.1 uncultured Chitinophagaceae bacterium | reverse complement strand
TTCCGGAAACGCGGGGTGCATCCACGAATGCTTTGAAGCCCGAAGCGCAAGCGAGGGAAACCGCACGTTCACTGCCCGGGACGTGATGGCCGCTGTGTGGGTGCGCCCTGACATTCCCTCACATACGCAACGACCGAAGCGAGATCTCCTTCACAAAAAATCTGCCGCCGGCTACCCCCTTCGGTCCACCATCGGATGCGGCTTGAAAGCCCGCGATCGCCGGTGATCGCCTTGAGGGCCCGCGTGGCCCACGATTTGAACTGCTTCATCACATCGTCTGCAGCCGAGTCCACCGCGGTCACGACGACGTGCACATGCTGCGACCGACACTCCACCGCATGCAGGTGCCAGCCACGCACCCGGCAATGGGCGGTAATCGCTTCCTCGACGGCCACCCGCTGCACGTGGTCAAATTTTACGGCTTCTTCTGCCATCCGCCTCAGGGCCAAGGCCTGCCGCCGCGGCTCCGGGCCGTGAACCCCACCTCGGCTATCGACCCAGCCGCGGCTGTCACCCGGGAGCCAAGAACCGTAGGCCGTCCAAGTGAGAAAAAAAGCGAGCGGATCGGAACCAGGAATAGGGCTGAAGATTCGCATGATAAACGGCTTGCGAGAGGGGTGGATGAAGGAAGTATACAAAAGTATATATTACTGCCTCTCGGTGGCCACCCCACGCAAACGCAAACCGTCTGCGTGCCGGGAATTCTGATTACATCAAGGCCCTTGGCGAATGTTCTGACCGTGCGGTTTTCCGACCGCCCGCATTCCCTCAGCTTGCGCTTCGGGCTTCGAAGCATGCGAGGTGCCGACGACTGCTTCCCCGGCCACCCGCATTCCCTCAGCTTGCGCTTCGGGCTTCGAAGCATGCGAGGTGCCGATGACTGCTTTCCGGCCGCTCCCATTCCCTCAGCTTGCGCTTCGGGTTTCGAAGCATGCGAGGTGCCGACGACTGCTTCCGGAAACGCGGGGTGCATCCACGAATGCTTTGAAGCCCGAAGCGCAAGCGAGGAAAACTGCGCTTTGTTATCCACATAACGCAGCGCCCGACGCGGGCGGCCGGATTTCGGTTCAACGCTCCGCACCGTCAAAGCTTCGAACCCGGGGCTTCCGGGCCCAATCAGTCGGCGAGTTTTTTCAGCGCGGCCAGGGCAGCAATTGCCCGGTCTGATCCGCCGAGATCTGCCGACACCTTCTTGGCGGCAATCAGATCATCGACCGAAATCTCCGTCGCTGACTGGGCCACTGGCGAGCTGCCGCGGCTGGCCTTGGCCAGCTTCCGACGTCGGGCCTTCTTACGTTTGGGCCGCTTGCCGGATGCGGCCCCCGCTGCTGACTTCTTTACCGCCGCAGGCTTGGCCGAGGACGCTTTTTTGGCGGACTTCTTCTTGGCTGACTTCTTAGCGGCCTTCTTGACTCGCTTCTTTTTGGCGGTTTTCTTCACCGACTTTTTCACAGTCTTCCTTGCCGGCTTGGCAGCGGCTGGACGGACAGCGGCTGGGACGCCACCGGTTGCGGTCGCCAGTGAGGGGGAGACTTTTGATTCGGCCATGGTCAAGGCACTCCTTAGTGTTTCAAGTGTTCGGTTAAGGTGAGTCAGTCAATCGAGCCGTTGCCAGAGGAGAGACTATCACATCCATTTACAATTGGGTGAACTCTGGCAATTGTTTCTCTCAAGTGGCCATCGTCCCCACCAACAAGCCACACATACCATCCACCCTCAGGCCGCCAGCGGGCAGTCAAAAACAGCCGCGGCCAACGGGGTAGCGTCACGGTCGGAACCGACGTCGAGTACGAGCCCTTCACCCTGCCGAAGAACTCGCCGTCTATCACCGAAGCAGCCCGCGCGATCCGATTCCTGGGCATAAAGCCCAAAGCGATCACCACCCAGGGAACACCCGACACCAACTGGATGAATGCCCGCGGTATTCCCGTGGACAGCCTTGCGGCTGGCCTCACATGCCGTAGGGAAACTCAGCGTCGTCGGTCAGACCACTGGCCCGAACCGAGCCGAGGGCCTTGGCATATTCCAGCAGCAGCCGATCGGCGAAGCTGATTCGCTTTCGCAGCCAGGCGTCACACTCATCGGCGGGCTCAGAGCCGAACAGCACGTCGGCAACGTCGTGTACAAGCACATGCTCGGGAATCACCAGCAGCCGGTTGTTCTTGTAGCCGCTGGTACGGAGTTCATTGACTGGATAGCTGCCGCCCCGCGAAGCCGACACCGCCACCACCAGCGCCGGCTTGTGACCGACCTCTTTCGCCGAGGCGAACAGCAAGAGGTTCTTCAGGCCCGGCGGCACCATGCCGGCCCACTCAGGGGTGACCAACACAAAGCCGGCAGCCTCCCGCATGCGATTGCGGACCGGCTTCCAGGTGGCGGCCAGCGGGCTGTCGGACTGCCAGAGGCTTTCATCCCAAAGCGGCAGCGGATTGCCAGCCAATTCGAGGGTATCAATGACGAGCGTTGAATCGAGCTGTTTGAGATCGGCCGCCACAAAGGCGGCGACGCGGCTGGACTCACTCTGCTGCCGGTGGCTACCGACGATGATCATGATTCGCATGCTGTTGATCTCCCGATGTTGATGATTGTGTCACCACCGTCCGTGCAGAAACGACGCAGGAGAGCGGTGTTTGGATCCGTCCTACCCGACCGACTCAACCGAGACAAGCGGCGGTTCGACCGCACCTTTGGGTTCGGTCACACCGGCAACCCGCTTCACCACAACGGCGGTGAGATCATCCTGGGCCGTGCTCTCGCCAAGAAAATCGGCTAAGGCCAGTTCGAGGCTGGCGATCAGCCGGTCAGCCGACGTCTTTCGGTGCTGCGTGATCACATCGCCCACCGCCGCCACCCCAAAGGGCCGACCGCTGGCGTTGGTGGCTTCGAAGAAACCGTCGGTGATCAACATGAACACATCACCTGGTTCCAGCTTGATCCGTGCCGCTGGCACCGCGGGGGGCTCCTCAAGAAAGCCAAAGGGCAGACTCTGGGCCGGCAGATCTTCCAGAACGCCATCGGCTCCACGGCAGACCAGCAGTGGACCATGACCGGCACTGAGATATTCCAGCTGGCCGCTCGCCGCATCAAGCACCGCAAAGCAGGCGGTCACCAGCCGCTCAGCCGGCAGGTCGGCAGCCAGCAGCCGGTGCATCGCCGCGACAACCTGGCCGAGTGGCTCTCCCCGGCCAATCAAGGCCCGAAAGAGCGCCCGCACCTCGGCTGCCACCAGGGCCGGTCCCAGCCCATGGCCTGTGACGTCGGCAATTGCCACCGCCAGCCGGCCATCGGGCAACGGCACGAGATCGTAGAAGTCGCCGCCGGTCTGGGCGGCTGGCTGACTGGAGCCCGCCAGTTCAAACCCGGGCAATGCGGGCGGTCGCCGCGGCAGCAGCCCCTTCTGAATCTGCTGGGCGATCAGCAACTCTCGCTCGAGCTGCTGCTTTTCTTCGCGGGCGATCTCCTCGCGAGAGACGGCAGCGGAAATTGCTACATCGCGGTCAGCGAACAGTGCGGCAAACAACAGCGAGAGGATCGCGACAATCCAGGTCACATCGAAATCACCCTTTAAGTAGCTGCTGTCGGCAGTCAGTTCGAGCTGCCAGTCGAGCCAGTCGACCGGCAGCCGGCCGGTCCACTGGAGCTGTCCAGCATCGGGCGGCTTGTCCTCAGTCGAATCGCCAACGGGAAGCTCACCGACCCACAGCGTAAGCCCACCGGGCAGGCTCGGGATCGCCTGCTTCAGCAGCCGCTGCTGGTCAAGCCCTGCCACCAGACAGCCAGCGACTGACGACCGAACCTCAACGCCGCCGGGCACCGCCAGCAGCAGACCGGTAGGTGGCGTCGCGGGCTGCTGCGGCAGCCGCTGTTCCGAGAGGAGAGTGCCGGCATTAACCGCGGCCTGGGCCAAGGCCGTGGCGGTTGCCGGCAAGCCGGCGGCCACTGCGGTGTCCGGCCGCGACTGGATAAGCAGCCGATCAATAGGGTCTTCTGCCGGCCCCGGCGGCTGCCACCAAGCCAGCAGGTCCGCATCGGGGTTGCTGCGTAGCCACTGCCCGGCCGTAGGAGAAAAGGCTGCTGCCGGCTGGTCAGCGTCGTCGAGCAGCGACCGCATCAGCCGTACGCCTTGAACCCGCTGTTGCAGCCGATCGGCCAACCTGGCCGCAGCGGATTCACCTTCGTTAGCGAGTTGCCGCAGTCGGGCGGCCTGCTCCCAGCGGCTGGCCCCGGCAAAAGCGACCATCACCAGAGCAAAAATCGTCAGCATCTTGAGCAGCACCCGACGGTTAGCCGGCTGCCAGATGTGACCGCGGCCCGCCAGCAACACCAGCGTCAAGGGCGCGAAGATGAAGACCCCAAGCGTGTCGCCGACATACCACTTCCAGCCCTCGTACGGCAGGTCGGCCAGCGGCACGAAGCCGGCCACCCCGAGGCAGGCCGACCCAACCGATGACGAGATGACGCAGGCGATGCCTCCACCGACGATGAGAAAGCCGAAGAGCTGCCGCTCAAAGGCAAGTTCCCGCCACGTGTTTCCAGTCCAGCGTTTCACCAGAGTTGCTGCCGCGGCAGCCTGGGCAGCAGCGCCGATGGCAAAGCCTGTCGCCAGTATCAGCTGCACCGGCGGCCAGCCGTTGCCCTCATACCAGCAACGGACCATGTGCATGAGAAACTGGCCAACAAAGGTGGCAAAGACTGCAGGCCAGCCATACCAGAGCGCGGTCGCCAAGGCGAATCCGGCCGCCGGAAAGAGAGGACTGGCGGTGCTGGGCGGGATGGCCAGCTGCAAGCCAACAAGCCCCATCACAAGGTAGATCGCCGCCAGCCGGCTGATGGTGCGGGCAACCGGCTCCGCCGCTGCCGACTCTCCGTTCAGCGGGTGCGACCGAGGGTGCATCAGAAGTCGGCAAGCGCCGCCTGACGGTCCGGAGCAATCTGAAACAGCGTGTCGATCCTGGTGAACCGCAGCACCTCGGCAATTTCAGGCCGCACGCTGCACAGCCGCAACACACCCTGGCGGGCTGCAAGAGCCCGGTAGAGATCACGCAGCAACGTGATGGCAGCGCTGGAGATCAGCATGACGCCGGAAAAATCGACAAGTATCTTCGGCGGGTCAGCCGCAATCACACACTCCACAAGTTCGTCACGGATCGAATCGAGTTCCGGACCATCGACAATTCGCGGCAGGCTGAAACGGATCGTGCTGACATCACCTTCGCGACCAACTTCCAGGTAGTGTTCTGCCATGGTTCAACGTGAATGCGGAAACTGAAACAGGTGGAGATTTTTTGGAAGGTTACCCCTCACCGATTACCTGTCCACAGATGGTAGCACAAACGCCATTTCACTCGTGAAAAACAGGGCTCTACTCTGTGACTGGCCGACCAACCCGCCCCTCACCTGCGTAGAATAGGGGGAACCGCGGCGGAAGGATCGCACCGGGGAGGACGGCCCTGGCCGCTTTTCCGGAACTGACCTGATGCCACTTGCTAACGAACAACTCACCGCTTGGATCGACAGCCAGCAAAAACGGCTGCTGAACTTGGTGCGTGACTGGGCAGCGATCAGTTCGCACAGCCTCGATCCAGCCGGGCTGGGCAGGATGCGGGCTCGGTTGATCGAGGACTTCGCACCGCTCGGCCGGCTCGCAGGGAAGGCGGCCGGTCGACGGCTGGTGGTCGATGCC
>CAZKSP010000194.1:0-5690 GCA_964555385.1 uncultured Chitinophagaceae bacterium | reverse complement strand
CCACTCTCACCAACCAGCCCCAGAGTCTCACCGCGTGCCAGCGAAAAGCTCACGCCATCAACGGCCCGCACCTGGTCGCCGCCTCGGCTGAACCAGCCACCCGACCCCGGCACAGAAAATCGCACCGCCAAATCGCGGACATCTAAGAGCGGCTCGGGGGACATGGGCGATAGTGAGTCCACGGCAGTGCTTTCAGTGCGGATGTGCCAGGGCAGGAAGGCCCAAGGGGGAAAACCTCAATCAAACCCGTTGGTCTGTCCACGGGCGGTGGGAACTGCACCAAGAAATGCAAGCAGATCCCTAATCTCCCGGTCGGTCATTCGATCGATCAGGCCCGCGGGCATCATTGATGTTGGCACCTCCCGCCGCTCGACGATCTCGGTTTTCAGGAATGAACGCTCGTGGCCGGCTGCATCGCGGTAGAACTCCCTGCCACTCCGTCCTCCCTTCCGCAACAGCAACCCGGTGAAGACCTCACCACGCTCGGTCACCAGCATCCGCGGATGATACTGCGGCGCGACGTCCCGGCTCGGTTCCAGTAATGCCCGCAACAGGTGCTGATCGTCATCCTGAAAAGCGACAGCTGACAGATCGGGTCCCACCGCTCCACCCCGACCGGTATGCCGATGACAGACGATGCAGCCACCAACCTGACTGTGGTGAAAGATGCGACGGCCGGCGGCTGGGTCGGCTGGTGGTCCGACAGTTGTCAGCCGCTGCTGCCAGGCCCGGGTATCGGTCCGGGGCGGTCGATCCTGCTGCAGACCGTTCGGATCGACGACCGCCGCAATCAAATCGGCAGATTCCGGGAAACGCTGACTGAGTTGGCCAATCGTCACCCGGTGCTCTGCCGGAAGCGAGCCGAACCGGAGCGAGCGGAGTGCCTCCTCGCGAATTGGTTTTGCATTGGCCCCAGCCAGTTCCATCAAGAGCGGCAGTGAATCCGGGTCGTCTGTCACGAGCCCGGCGATTGCATCAGCACGGTCCTCAACGGGAAGGGCCGTGTCGCTGGCAAGCTGCCGCAGGAACTGCTGAGCCAGGGCATCGCCCCGCACGGCCAACGAGCGGATGACCTCCCGGGTGAGCAGCCGATCGTTGACCGCCACCAGGCTGGTCAACAAAGCCGCCGTCAGCTGTCGCGAGCCGGGATCGAGCAGGCGAAAGGCGAAGCTGCGAATCCGGGGTGGAACCTCAGGATTGCTGATCCTTTCAAGCAGCATGGCCTCATCGGTGATCCCTGCAGCGGCCTTTCCGGCAAGGCTGTTGAGGGTTGCCAGGCAGGCTTCAAAAATTTGGTAGTCGAGACCAGCATCGCGCAGCAGGGCCTCGACCCGCGGCCGCTGGTCCAGCAGCTGCTCGTCGGCAATCCATCGCAGCAGCTCAAACCGGACGGCGTTGGCCGGCTGGGCCCAGAAAAATGGCAGCCACGGCCCGGGGTCGGTGGCGGTCCGCCTGACAGCCAGGATTAGCCTGGCCTGATCCTCCGGAGAAAGCCCGACAGCCCGCTCAGGGGTCCAGTCATCCAGCCGCTGCGACCAGGCGTCAATGGCAGCCAAGGAAAGAAACGGGTCGTCGCTGCGGGCCAGTTGCACAACCTCGGTGTCGCTCTGTTGAGCACCACCGGACCGCAGTCGTTCGGCCAACCGGGCGGCGGTGGTTGGCGGCGGAAGTTCCGGTGAACCGATCCAATCGGCCAGGTCGGGGTCTATATCAAGCCGCCAGAGCCGGCCAAGACCGTGGAGTTCATAGGACCGATCGACCCAGTCCGTGAGATAGAACCGGGTCGGGCCTGCTGCGGCGATACAGACCGGCCTGAAGGTATCGTTACCAGCAACCAAAGTCCTGCGCTCGGTCGTAAAGCTCGCACCGGCAGGACGGAGAGGATAGAAGTCGATGCGGTTATCAGCCCAACTGGGGACGATGAGACCGTCGCCGAGCACCGCCACACCGCAGGGAGCCTCACCAACGCTGTGAATCATCGGCAGCGTCCCAGGAAGTTCGCCATTCCAGCAAACGAATGGGTGGAAAGGTGATTTGCCGTAGGCTCGCTGATAGCCGTAGTCGCCCCCCTGAACGATGTGCAACAGCCGACAGGGCGGCCGGGCCCCGGGATCATTCTCTGCGGCGAAGATGGTTCCGTCCGCACGGACAGCAAGTCCAAAGGGATTCCAGAGCCCCCGGGCAATCCGTCGCAGACCAGTCCCATCGGCCCGGCAGCGAAAAATCCCTCCCTCACCGGTCCCCGTCACGCTCGTTCCATCCACTCCTGTCAGGGTCCATTCCTCAGCAAAATTCTCGCCCAGTGAAAAGAGCAGGTCGCCGTCAGGAGCCCAGGCAAGGCCACTGAGGCCGTTGTGGGGATAGTCGGCCTCGGTCTGCAACGTTGCCAGCAGCTGTTCCTCATCCCCGCTACCGTCACCATCAGTATCACGGACCCGGAGCAGCCGGCTGCGTTCAGCCAGATAGACGAACCCCTCCGGACCAAGTTCCAGGTCCATGGTGGCCGTGGTCTGCTCATAAAAGACCTGCCTGCTTCCATCCGCAGCAAAGACCAGCACCTCGTCATGCTCCGGTCCCGCGTAGTCACCGGGGCGAAAGTGCGTGTGGCAGGCGACCGCCCAGACATTGCCAACGGCATCGACGTCAATGCCCGTCGGCGTGACGATAGCCGGCTGCTCGGCAATCAGTGTCAGGGAGACGCCAGGGAAGTTGGTCGTGATCTCAGCATCAGGACCAGCGTCCGCAAGCACCCGCGACGTGATGCCGAGGACCAACAGGCAGATGAAAAAATAGTGCATGCAATCAGACTCCTTCCCAGCAGACAGCTCGGTGGGTGGCAGAGGCTCTCACCGCCTCAGGATACTCCCGCCGGCAACGGTCAGCCGCCAGGGAACACCGCGGATGAAACGGGCAGCCACTAGGCAGATGGCCGAGGTCAGGTGGCAGTCCAGGAATCGCTGTCAGTCGTTCCTGCAGTGGCGTGTCGATTCGCGGCATGCTCGCAAGCAGACCCCGCGTGTAGGGATGCAACGGATTGGCAAAGACCTCGGCCGTGGACCCCTCTTCCACAATCCGTCCGGCATACATCACCGCCACCCGGTCCGCAGTGCCGGCAACCACGCCAAGGTCGTGGGTGATGAGGACGACGGCGGTGCCGAACGCGGCTTGCAACTCCCTGATCAGGTCAAGAATCTGGGCCTGGATCGTGACATCAAGCGCTGTCGTTGGCTCATCGGCAAAAAGCAGCTCCGGGCCGCAGAGCAGGGCCATGGCAATCATCACCCGCTGCCGCATACCACCGGAGAACTGGTGCGGAAACTGGTCGATGCGGCGGGCTGCATCGGAGATACCAACCCGCGTGAGCATCTCGATCGCTGCCTGGCGGGCGGCCGCCGGCGTCGCCCCTTGGTGAACTTCCAGCACCTCCGTCAGCTGCCGGGCAACGGAGAGGTAGGGGTTCAGTGCCGTGAGCGGATCTTGAAAGATCATCGCCAGCCGGTTTCCTCGAAGCTGTTCAAGCTCACGTTCGGGCAGTGAGAGCAGGTCTCGTCCACCAAAATGGACCTGGCCCGACGGATGCACGGCGGGCGGTGTCGGCACCAGCCGCAGCGCTGACAGGCAGGCGACGCTCTTGCCCGAGCCGCTCTCCCCAACGATGCCCAGTGTCTCCCCTCGCCGTACCGTAAAGCTG
The DNA here is from genome assembly GCA_964555385.1 of uncultured Chitinophagaceae bacterium. Taxonomy (GTDB): domain Bacteria; phylum Planctomycetota; class Planctomycetia; order Pirellulales; family UBA1268; genus UBA1268. Next base: position 1,999 of record CAZKSP010000194.1, on the reverse strand, counting down.
ATCCCATCAACCGCCTTGACCACACCGTCATCGGTCTGAAAGTGCGTCCGCAGGTCATGTACCTCAAGGACAGGTTTGGCATCAACGGCCACTTGGCGATCCAGTTGCACGCAATCCTCCATCAAAACAGAAGCTGGGATTGGCGGCCCACCGGCCGTTCAACAGGTCGGCAAGTCCTGTGCCACACCGGTCATCCACCACAGGAGTTTGACTGGTCACCGCTTGAAGGTCTACTCATATGGATGGGGAACTATCTCCAGCTTTGGTTTTTGCACGTTTCTTTTCCAATAACACCCTCAGCTAGAAACCCTCATGAAAGCTGTTCAGAATCTCACCCGCGCACTGCTTCTCTGTCTCTCATTCGCGGCATCACTCGGTAATCGGGCAACCTGGGCGGAGCCTGCCACCGTAAGGGACCTCGTGATCTACGGCCCGACCAGCGCTGGCATCGCGGCTGCCGTACAGGCCAAGCGGATGGGCCTCAGCGTCATCGTTGTCGGCCCCGACCAGCACCTCGGCGGACTTTCCGCCGGCGGCCTTGGCTGGACCGACAGCGGCAATAAGGCCGTGATCGGTGGAGTGGCGCTCGACTTCTACAAGCGGGTCTATGACTATTACGACAAACCCTCAACCTGGCAGTGGCAGGAACGGGCAGCCTACGGCAACCGTGGCCAGGGCACGCCGGCGATGGACGGCGACGGCCGGGCAATGTGGGTCTTTGAACCGCACATTGCCGAACAGGTCTTTGAAGATCTCGTTCGCGACCATGCAATCACCGTCCACCGCGATGAGTGGCTCGACCGTTCCGGCGTCGGCGTGATACGCAAGGCGGGCCGCATCACTGCAATCAAGATGCTCTCCGGTCGAGAATATGCCGGAAAGATGTTCATTGACGCCACCTACGAAGGCGATCTGATGGCGGCAGCAGGAGTCAGCTATACCATCGGACGTGAAGCAAATAGCGTCTATGGCGAGACGCTCAACGGCGTTCAGATCGAACGTGCCCGCTCGCATCAGTTCACCAACGATATCAGCGGCTACAAGGTGCCGGGCGATCCGACCAGTGGCCTCTTGCCCCGAGTCCACGCGGGCAGCCCCGGCATGCAGGGAGCTGGGGACCATCGTGTACAGGCCTACAACTTCAGGATGTGCCTCACCCGGGTGCTGGAGAACCGCGTGCCATTTCCGCGGCCGGAAGGCTACGACCCAGATCAGTACGAACTGCTGCTGCGGGATTTGCTCGCTGGATCGCGGCACATCCAGGGCAAGTTCGACATGCTGCCGAATCTGAAGACCGACACGAACAACCACGGATCGTTCTCCACTGACAACATCGGCATGAACTACGACTACCCGGATGCCAGCTATGAACGCCGCCAGGAAATCATCGCCGAGCACCGCCGCTATCAGCAGGGCTACTGCTACTTTCTGGCCAACGACCCGCGGGTACCCGAGGATGTCCGCCAGTGGTATGGAGCCTGGGGGCTGGCCAAGGACGAATTCACCGACAACGGCCACTGGCCGCATCAGATATACGTTCGCGAGGCCCGCCGAATGGTCGGAGATCTGGTGGTCACCGAGAACCATCTCCGGCGAACGCTGCCGACCGAACGGTCGATTGGCATGGGCTCGTACAACATGGACTCTCACAACGTCCAACGGTACATCGACAAGGATGGATTCGTTCGCAACGAGGGTGACATTCAGGTGAATCCGGGTGGCCCGTACCCGATCGACTATGGGGCAATCCTGCCGAAAAAAGCAGAGTGTGAAAATCTGCTGGTGGTCTGCGCCGTGTCGAGTTCCCACATCGCATACGGCTCGATCCGGATGGAGCCGGTCTTCATGCTCCTCGGGCAGGCCGCTGGAACTGCCGCGGCTCACGCATTGGACGACGCGGTTGCCATCCAAAACGTCGACTACTTAAAGCTTCGCACGCAGCTCTTAGAGGACGGTCAAATACTCAGCGTCGGCGTTCACCCGGGCACGCTACCCGGAC
>CAZKSP010000193.1:0-5710 GCA_964555385.1 uncultured Chitinophagaceae bacterium | reverse complement strand
GCCAAGGGACCACCAGCCCGGCAGAGGGCGTCTACCCGGGCCGTTACCGCTGGGTCTTCCTCGACCGGCGGCGCATGGTGCGGCTTGAGCCGGGCGTCAATTACCAGTGGGCCGGCACAGCCCCAATGCTTGTTGCGGGTGCCTGCCTCAACGCCATGCACATCGGCCGCAGGGTTGGACCGAGTGAACGTGACCCAAAGAAAGTTCGCCAGATTGGCAGCTGCGAAGTTGCTGTCGTCCACCACCACCACCAGCGGCCAATCTCGCAACGGATGATCCCTGCCAATCGCCGCCGTCAGATGGTCGATGTCGGCGGTCCAGCTGGCTGCCTCGGTCGCCTGCCAAATTGCCGCCTCGTCGGGAACGTTCAGTGTCGGCCGTGGCTCAATCAGCGGGCCACTGATTGCCACTACGCCCGGCAGGCAGACCCGCGGGCTGGTAAAGCCAGTCGGCAGCGGCAGGTCGCCAGAGAGGCTGGTTGGCAGTTGCCGCACCGCTGGACCGCGGGCTGCGATCACCAGCTTCGAACCGGCATTGAAGCCACTGCCGGAGTAGTCGAGCGTGTCGATTGTCGTCTCGGTCTGGAAGTGGCAGTCCCGTCGCCAGTCGACCCGGGCAAGCAGATGCCGCAGAAAGGCAGGCACGTCATGGGCATCAAGACCGGGAGCATCGGCCCCGTCCACGATGCAGAGGTACTTGGCCAGCGATAGCTGACCCTGCCCGAGGATGGCGGAAGCCTGAGTGAGCAGTTCGGCCGGCCGGGTTGAAGGCCGCCAGGGAAGGTAGCGTTCGCTGCCGACGGCCAGCAGCAGCGGATGAACTCCCGAGGCATCGACGGCATGAATGCTCGAAATGCCGGGCAGCACCGTCGGGATCACTGGGCCGGTCAGTTCATGGACCAGCCAGCCGAAAAGTGTGTCTTCCTGTGGTGGCCGGCCGACCACCGTCACCGGCCAGATCGCCCCCTCCCGCTGCCAGACATGGTCGACCCTGAGGACCGGAAAATCATGCTGCCTGGCATAGTAGCCGAGGTGGTCGCCGAAGGGGCCTTCGGGCTTGGCTGCCTGGCCGAAGATCGTGCCTTCGATGACGAAGTCGGCGTCGGCGTAGATCGATGGCCGACCCGGCCGCCTGATCATCGGGATGCGGTGGCCGGCCAGTGCGCCGGCGAAGGTGAGTTCAGAGAGCCCCTCGGGCAGCGGCATCATCGCCGCGACCGCCATGGCCGGGCTGCCACCAACAAAAATGGAGACCTTCAGCGGTTCATGCCGAGCCAGGGCGGCGGCATGGTGTACCCCGATGCCCCGGTGAATCTGATAGTGCAGGCCGACTTCATGGTCGGGTTCATAGGCATTTCCGCGGAGTTGTACCCGGTACATGCCCAGGTTTGACTGTTTGAGCGACGGGTGGTCCGGATGCTCTGTGTAGACCGCCGGCAGGGTGATGAAGGGACCGCCGTCGCCCGGCCATCCAGTCACCCCGGGCAGGCTTGAGAGGGGCACTTCATGGTGCATCACCGCCCCCCGCCGGACCGGGCGGGGCAGCATGGCAAGGGCATCGACTGGGCTGCGCCAGTACCGCCAGGGCTTCTGGAGAGCTGCGGTTGGATCAATCTTTAATTCGACCAGCCGGCGGACCCGCTCGAAGGTGTCAGCAAAAATTCGCTCCACGCGATGTCGGGTGCCGTACAGGTTGACCAGTACCGGGGTGCTGCAGTCGCGGGCGTTTGTAAAGAGCACTGCGGGGCCATTCGATCTGAACAGACGCCGCTGAATTTCGGCGATTTCCAGGTGCGGGTCGACCGGGTGATCGACCGCCACGAGCAGGCCTTCCCGCTGAAGCGTTTCGACGCACTGCCGCATTGTCCGAAATCCCATGCCTGCCTCCTGCGGTATGGTAGCCACTGCAGGCAAGGCGTCCGGGTAAAATCGAGAGACACCACGGACACTGGATCGGGTAGTTGTCGGTGGAACAAACGGAAAAGGCCGGAAGAATGGCAGATCTCTTTACTGCTTCGCGGCAGGCCAACATTGAGCGGGCAGCCCCGCTGGCGGCTCGTATGCGGCCACGGCGACTGGCTGACTATGTCGGGCAGCGGGAGATCATCGGCCCGGGAAAGCTGCTGCGTCGGCTGATTGAGGCTGACCGGCTGGGCTCAGTCATCCTCTACGGCCCGCCCGGGGTCGGCAAGACGACGCTGGCCGAGATCATCGCCACCGAAACCCGCCGCCGGTTTGTCGAACTTTCGGCAACTGCCTCGGGCGTGAAGGAACTTCGCGAAGTGATCGAGGCGGCTCGCCGCCGGCTTGAGGACGACGCCGTCCGCACCTGTCTGTTCATCGATGAGATCCACCGGTTCAACAAGGCCCAGCAGGATGTGTTGCTACCAGACGTTGAAAGTGGCGTGCTGGCCTTGATCGGTGCCACCACCCAGAACCCATTCTTTGCGCTTACACCCGCCCTCGTCAGCCGCAGCCGGATCTTCGAACTGGAGGCACTTGCCTCCGAGGACGTTGCCGAGATCCTCAGCCGGGCGCTTGCTGACACAGCCCACGGCTTCGGTGGGCAGCAGATTGAGCTTGCTGCCGATGCCCTTGCGTTTTTGGTTGAGACCGCCGACGGTGATGCCCGCCGGGCCCTTGGGGGCCTTGAGGTGGGTGTGCTTTCGTCACCTGAGCGACCACTGGCCTTTACGTTGGAACTGGCTCGTGAAAGTGTTCAGCGGAAGGCAGTGATCTATGACGCTGGCGATACGCATTACGACTGTGCCAGTGCCCTGATCAAGAGCATCCGAGGCAGCGATGCCGACGCCGGGCTCTATTGGCTGGCGCGGATGCTGGAAGGGGGGGAGGACGTGCGGTTTCTGGCTCGGCGGCTGGTGATTCTGGCCAGCGAGGATATCGGCAATGCCGATCCACGGTCGCTGCTGGTCGCCGTCGCCGCCATGCAGGCGACCGAGTTTGTCGGCCTGCCTGAGTGTCAGCTGGCCCTGGCCCAGGCGGTCACGTATCTGAGCCTCGCCCCCAAAAGCAACGCTTGCACCAAGGCAATCGCTGCCGCTCGCCAAGACGTTCGTGAAAAGGCGACCCTGCCGGTGCCGAGGCACCTGCAGGACAAACACTATGCCGGCGCGAAGCGGCTGGGCCACGGTCAGGGCTATGCCTATGCCCACGATGCCCCTGATGCAATTGCCAGACAGGACTACCTTGGCGTTGAGCGACACTATTACGAGCCGACCAGCCGGGGGCTGGAAAGAGATCTGGGCGAACGGCTGGCTGAGATCAGGCGGCGGCTGAAGGAGGCCCATCTGCCAACGGAGCCGCCAGCTGGCGAAGCTCACTGACCAGTTCCTGCTGCAGAAGCTCTTCCAGCCGCATGAGGCTGCGAGCAACCAACGCCCCATCGACTACCCGGTGGTCAGCGATCAGAGTCACTCGGCAGCGACCGTCAGTGGCAAGCGGACCGTAGGTCAGGCTCGAGGTGCAAAGTGTCGGGTGAAACCGGTTATCGGCACCAAGGCCAGCGAGCGTCGATAGACTGAAGGTACCCAGCCGGGCTGCGCGTTTGGCCGATGTTGACCGCAGGTTCCAGCGGAGAATGGTTCGACGCAGCCAGCCGGGCAGCATTTCCAGCTCCATCTGCCGCTTGAACATCTCGGTAAGGGGCTTGCGACCGCAGTCATCGATGAACTGTTGAATATCGGTAAGCGGTCGTTCGTCTGGTCGGTCGAGCCTTGCCCAGCAGAGCCGCTCGACGCCTTCCTCAAGGCGATTAACGGCAAGGGTAGCCACATTCTGCTCGGTCGTCGCCAGCCGCGGCCAGTAGCCTGGGAGAAACCAGCTGCGGAGGGCGGGTGTCTGCCGAACGACGAGTCCGTAAGCCTTGAGGAAAATGGCGGCCCAACCGATCCGCTGCTGGCAGGCTGTCCGGGCGGTGGCCAGTTCGGCCAACTCACACTCACGGTCGACCGGGAAGAGGGGGATCTTGCCGGCAAGCACTGCCACGTCGGCGATACAGCTGCGATTGCCATCGCAGACGGTCGTGGTGACGGGGGAGACGGACTGATCCATGGTAGCGGCAGGGGGGAGACGTCGAGACAGGAGGCTTTGGGAATAAAACCAATCCTCGGGAATCGAGGAAATGCCAGTTTTTTGGTCCGCTGGCCGCCGCTTGGCGGTGCGGACGAGGCCACTGCTGTTTTCACCGAAACGTCTGCTAAACTTCGGAAGATCGTGGTGGTTGTAGCTCAGTCGGTTAGAGCGTCGGTTTGTGGTACCGAAGGTCGCGGGTTCGAATCCCGTCAGCCACCCTCTCCTTTCCTGTCGGGGCCATTTCGATGAGTCAGCCTGTTTATCGTCCCTGGTTCGATGCGGCGACCGATTCACAGTTGCTGACCGAATATGCCCGCAAGCTCGATTCATTCCACGAGGCTCTGGCTGATCGCCGGGTTGATCAAAAAGAACTCGAGTCGCAAGAAAAGCTCGTTGTTGAACTGATGAAGGAGGTCGAGCCATTGCTTGACCCCGAAGCGTACGAGAAGGTGACTCGACTGCTCTGCGAGGTCACTGCGTACGACCTGATGACCGCTTTTCATATTGCTGGGAAGGCCCGAGGCGTGCCGCCTGCTGATAGTGGCGGCTGAGTCAGTTCTCCGACTGTTAACCGATTCCGTTTCCCTCGATTCCGCCATGGCAAAAAAAGCATCCCGCAAGGCCGCCTCGGCCAACGGCACGGCCACCCTCCCGCCGGTTGATCGCAAGACCCGCAAGCTCATTATCAATCTGGCCAACGAGGTGGCGGTAGCTGCCGAGAAGCGGCGGGACCCGCATCTTGATATTCCGGCCCGCAGTCTCTCGAACGTGCGATTCAATAAGACTCGAAAAATCATCGAGATGGGCGGGCAGAAAAACCGCCGGCAGCTCTTCAATCTGTCGCAGGCCAAAAGCTACATGCAGACACTGCTGGTGGCCACGGGCTGCAAGTCGCTGATCGATCAGCAGAAGACAACCAGCATTCGAGGCCTGTATTATCTGCTCAAGCACACGATCGAAGGCACTCGCGAGGAAACCTTCGGTACCCAGGACGAATGTGATCCGATCATCGAAGATCTGGAGGTAACCCTTGAGAGTCTGCGGGAGGAGTTGCACGTATACGCCAGCAACCGGGGTGGCATGGTCGGTCCGATCACGCTGATTGATTCCGGCGATGAAATCGACTGCTCACGAATGGGATCCGGTGGCTACAGCATTCCGTCAATCGTTGAGGCGGAAGTGATTCAGTTCAAAAAGTGTGACGCCAACTTCATTCTGCACGTCGAAAAGGACACGGTCTGGCGGCGGTTCAACGAGGACAAGTTCTGGCGGAAGCATGGCTGCCTGCTCACTCATGGCGGCGGGCAGCCACCGCGGGGCGTCCGACGGATGCTCTACCGCCTGCATCACGAGTTGAAACTCCCAGTCTACTGCCTGCTCGACAACGACCCTTGGGGGTACTACATCTACTCGGTGCTCAAGCAGGGCTCGATCAACCTGGCCTATGAGTCGAAACGAATGGCCATTCCCGAAGCCCGCTTCCTTGGGCTTCGGTCGCAGGACTATGAGAAATGCAGCCTGTCGCCGAGCGTGCAAATTGCCCTGACCGACTCGGACATCAAGCGGGCCAAACAGATCGCTGCCTATCCTTGGTTTGCGGCCAAGAAGGCCTGGCAGAA